>NZ_JBFREY010000001.1:0-257391 GCF_052114545.1 Pseudomonas sp. KB_12
ATCTGTCAAGCGGTTATTTTCAGAAGTTTTCAAAGTTTCCTTTGCAACTTCAACCACTTGCGCTTCCGATCTCTCGTTAGCGGGAGGCGAATTCTACAGCGTTACTCGCTGCTGTCAACACCTCTTTTTCACCGCTTTCGACCGAGAAGATCGAATCGCCGATAGAGCCAAACAACACCGCTCTACCTGCTCCTTCCGGGCCTCGATGAACTGAAGCCCAACACCTTCGAAACCTACTTAACTCATTGAATCTCAAGGAGTTTTCCGTTTCGACTGCGCCGGAAGTGGGGCGAATTATAGACTTCCAGAATCTGCCGTCAACACCTTTTTTAGCTTTTCTATCAATAAGTTGCGCAACACTGGCAAACCCGCTGCTTTCGCCCTTAAGAACCGCCCTCTATATAGAAGAGAAGACTCAAAGAACCCCCGCCTCCCTGAACGCCATCACCGCGGCTTCGTCCAGCCCCAACACTCGCTGCAACACCTCCAACGTATGCTCCCCCAATAAAGGGGGCGCATTGCGATATTCCACCGGCGTCTCGGAGAGTCGAATCGGACTGGCCACCTGCGGCACGCTACCTGCCAGTACGTGAGGTAATTCCATCGCCAATCCACGCGCCTGCACCTGAGGATCGGCAAACACCTGGGCAAGGTCGTTGATTGGCCCACACGGCACGCCCGCCTGCTCCAATTGAGTCACCCACTCGGCAGTGGTCTTGAACACTGTCGCCTGGCGAATCAACGGAATCAACACCGCCCGATTCGCCACCCGCAGTTTGTTTGTGGCAAAACGCGGATCGTCAGCCCATTGCGGTTGACCGGCAACCTCAGAAAACTTTCGGAACTGGCCGTCATTACCCACCGTAAGGATGAAATCGCCATCGGCGGTAGGAAAATCCTGATAGGGCACGATGTTCGGATGAGCATTGCCCAACCGCTTCGGCGCATTACCTGTGGTCAGGTAATTCATCGCCTGATTGGCCAGGCAAGCCACTTGAACATCCAGCAAGGCCATATCGATGTGCTGGCCGCCGCCGGCATGATCCCGATGAGCCAGCGCCGCCAAAATAGCAGCAGCCGAATACAGCCCCGTGAGGATATCCGTCAGCGCGACCCCCACCTTCACCGGTCCCGCCCCGTCATCGCCCTCAGGGCGGCCAGTCAGGCTCATCAGCCCCCCCAGCCCCTGAATCATGAAGTCATACCCGGCACGCTTGGCATAAGGGCCCGTCTGGCCAAACCCAGTGATCGAGCAATAGATCAATTGCGGATTGATCGCCTTTAGCGACTCATAGTCCAGACCATAAGCCGCGAGCCCGCCAACCTTGAAGTTCTCGATCAGGATGTCGGACTTGGCCGCCAGCTCTCGCACCAGCCGCTGCCCCTCTGGACGCGTGAAATCGATGGTCACCGACTGCTTGTTGCGATTGGCCGACAGATAATAAGCAGCCTCGGTCGTGTTCTCGCCTCGGGCATCCTTCAGGAAAGGAGGTCCCCAGGCGCGCGTGTCGTCACCATTGCCGGGACGCTCGACCTTGATGACATCAGCCCCCAGGTCCGCCAGGATCTGTCCGGCCCACGGCCCGGCCAGGACCCTCGATAAATCCAATACCCGCAGATGCGAAAGCGCGCCCATGAACGTTCCCCTATTAATAGAACGCCTGGATACCGGTTTGCGCACGCCCCAGGATCAGAGCGTGAACGTCGTGCGTACCTTCGTAGGTGTTTACGACTTCCAGGTTCACGAGATGACGAGCGATGCCGAACTCATCGGAAATACCGTTGCCGCCCAGCATGTCCCTCGCCATGCGAGCGATATCCAGGGATTTGCCGCACGAGTTGCGCTTCATGATCGAAGTGATCTCGACCGCCGCGGTACCCTCATCTTTCATACGCCCCAGGCGCAAGCATCCCTGCAGGGCCAGCGTGATTTCGGTCTGCATGTCGGCCAGCTTCTTCTGAATCAACTGATTGGCAGCCAGCGGACGCCCAAACTGCTGGCGGTCCAGCGTGTACTGGCGAGCGGTATGCCAGCAGAACTCAGCGGCTCCCAAGGCCCCCCAGGAGATGCCATAACGCGCCGAGTTCAGGCAGGTAAACGGGCCCTTCAGGCCACGGACATCCGGGAAGATGTTCTCTTCCGGAACGAATACGTTGTCCATCACGATTTCGCCAGTAATGGAGGCGCGCAGGCCGACCTTGCCATGAATAGCTGGCGCACTCAGCCCCTTCCAGCCCTTCTCAAGGACGAAGCCGCGGATGTCGCCAGCGTCGTCCTTACCCCAGACGACAAAGACGTCGGCGATCGGACTGTTGGTAATCCACATTTTGCTACCCGTCAGGCTGTAGCCACCTTCCACTTTGCGCGCACGAGTAATCATCGCGCCCGGGTCGGAACCATGGTTCGGCTCGGTCAGACCAAAGCAACCGATCCATTCACCAGACGCCAGCTTCGGCAGATACTTCTGTTTTTGCGCCTCGGTACCGAATTCATTGATCGGCACCATGACCAGCGAGGACTGCACACTCATCATCGAGCGATAACCGGAGTCGACGCGCTCGACTTCACGAGCGATCAGGCCATAGCTGACGTAATTCAGCCCGCTGCCGCCGTACTGTTCAGGAATGGTTGCCCCCAGCAGGCCCACTTCACCCATCTCGCGAAAAATCGCCGGGTCGGTCTTTTCATGGCGGAACGCTTCCAGCACCCGCGGCGCGAGCTTCTGCTGGGCGAACTGCTCAGCAGTGTCGCGGATCATGCGTTCTTCTTCGGTGAGCTGCTGATCCAGCAACAATGGATCGATCCAGTTGAAGCTCGCTTTACCGGCCATGAAAGAGTCCTCGCCAATTAAATGAAAATCGTGGATTGATCCTAGGCGCGGTTTCCTACAAGGGCAAACGAGGATTGCGCACTATCTTGTGCTAATTTCTCACTCCGTAAACGCCATAAACCCCGTTTATGTCGATATTGAGTGAGGCTTGCGTACATGCGCCGTAAAATCCCCAGCACCACCGCCCTGATCAGTTTCGAAGCAGCTGCACGCCATGAGAGCTTCACCAAGGCGGCGCACGAGCTTTCTCTTACGCAAGGCGCTATCTGCCGACAGATCGCCAGCCTGGAAGACTTCCTCAGCGTGGAGCTTTTCCGCCGCTCACGTCGAGGCGTCAAACTGACCGAAGCCGGCCTTTCCTACAGCCGTCGAGTTGCCACCCAACTGGACGCCGTCGAGCGCGACGCTCTTTCAGTGATGGGGCATACCGGTGCGAACGTGATCGAACTGGCCGTGGTTCCAACCTTCGGCACTCAATGGCTGCTACCACGCCTCAAGGATTTCCAGCAGCAGCATCCGGAAGTCACCGTCAACCTGACCAACCGCACACGGCCCTTTCTCTTCGCGGACACAGAGTTTGATGCCGCCATCTATTTTGGTGATGCGGACTGGTCCGGTACCGAATCCCACAAGCTGATGGGAGAAAATCCGATGCCGGTATGCAGCCCTACCTTACTGGGCGGCCGGACGAGCCTGACACCTGAGGCCATCGCCGAATTGCCCTTGCTCCAGCAGACCACTCGCCCGTATGCGTGGCGCCAGTGGTTCAACGCCCAGAACCTGAACATTGCACGAGACCTGACAGGCCCGCGTTATGAACTATTCTCCATGCTTGCCCAGGCGGCCATGCACGACATGGGCATTGCGCTGATTCCGCCCTTCTTGATCCAGCGCGAGCTGGCAGAGAAACGACTGGTCGTAGCCAACCGCAGCGCGCTATCGAGCATCAAGGCCTACTACCTGATGATTCCAGAGCGAAAGGTCGAATCCGCCTCTCTCCGAGCTTTTCGTGACTGGCTCGTGAAGCAGGCCACTGGCTATCTACTTGATTAAAAAGGAAAAACCCAAAGCTTACTTAGGTAGTCAACTAACAAAGGTCGCTACAGATATAAGTTTATGTCGCATTCAGTCAATCTGTTATGAAGCCCGTGCAGTAGTCTCCAAAGCGTTTAAATACATGGCTTTGAGCCATATTGCGCAACACATCAGGGCCTATTCATCTGGCCGATGGGAAAAGTTGTCAATTTGAACCTGAATCCTTGGAAAGCACGGCCCACAAGGGATGCCGATCGATAATTGCGACATTCGGTCACAGGGTGACTTGTAGTTAATTTTCCGTCACCCGTCATAATCCCTTGAAGGGCTGAATTTTCGCCTGCAAAATGCCGCGCCCCGCCTGGTTTGGCGGGATCGTGCTGATCGGCCGCCCCAGCCGCACCATCCGAAGTGCCTGGGTTTACTCAATAAGATCACGCAGGAGATTTGACGTGCACATTGGTGTTCCCCTCGAAACCCAAACGGGTGAAACACGGGTTGCTGCTACCCCGGAAACCATCAAGAAGTTGATCGGCCAAGGCCATAAAGTCACTGTTCAAAGCGGCGCCGGCATCAAGGCCAGCGTTATCGACAGTGCCTATGAGGCAGCGGGCGCAAGCATTGGCAGTGCCAGTGATGCACTCGGGGCCGAGCTGATCCTCAAGGTGGTTGCCCCCAGCGACAGCGAACTGGCGCTGATCAAGAGCGGCACCGTTCTGGTGGGCATGCTCAATCCGTTCAACAACGAAACCATCGCCAAGCTGGCCGAACGCGGTATTACCGCTTTCGCCCTTGAGGCCGCGCCACGTACCTCCCGTGCCCAAAGCCTGGATGTGCTGTCGTCTCAAGCGAACATTGCCGGCTATAAAGCCGTGCTGCTGGCCGCCCACCACTACCCGCGCTTCATGCCGATGCTGATGACCGCCGCAGGCACCGTGAAAGCGGCGCGCGTGCTGATTCTCGGGGCAGGCGTGGCCGGGTTGCAGGCGATAGCCACGGCCAAGCGCCTGGGTGCGGTGATTGAAGCCTCGGATGTGCGTCCGGCGGTCAAGGAACAAATCGAATCCCTCGGTGCCAAGTTCGTCGACGTGCCTTACGAAACCGACGAAGAGCGTGAATGCGCCGTCGGCGTCGGCGGTTACGCCCGGCCGATGCCGGCCAGCTGGATGCAGCGCCAGGCCCAGGCCGTGCACGAGCGCGCCAAGCAGGCGGACATCGTCATCACCACCGCACTGATTCCGGGCCGCAAGGCACCGACGCTGCTGAGTGCCGAAACTGTCGCGCAGATGAAACCCGGCTCGGTGGTCATCGACCTCGCGGCAGCCCAGGGCGGTAACTGCCCGCTGACCGTGGCCGACCAGGTCGTGATCGAGAATGGCGTGACCATTTGCGGTCCGACCAACCTGGCCGGTGAAGTCGCGGCAGACGCCTCGGCGCTGTACGCCCGCAACCTGCTGGACTTCCTGAAGCTGGTCTTCACCAAGGAAGGTCAGTTCGACGTGAACCTGGAAGACGACATCGTTGCCGCGTGCCTGATGTGCCGCGACGGCCAAGTCATCCGCAAAAACGCCTAAGCAGGGATTCAGACAATGGAAGAGCTTATCTCCCCCGGTATCTACAACCTGATCATCTTTGTGCTGGCAATTTATGTCGGTTATCACGTGGTCTGGAACGTAACACCCGCGCTGCACACGCCGTTGATGGCGGTAACCAACGCCATTTCGGCGATCGTGATCGTCGGCGCCATGCTCGCTGCCGCGCTGACCGTAACGCCTCTGGGCAAGACCATGGGAACCCTCGCCGTGGCCCTGGCCGCGGTCAACGTATTCGGTGGCTTCCTGGTGACGCGCCGCATGCTTGAGATGTTCAAGAAAAAAGCCCCGAAAGCCGTAAAAGAAGAGGCGCCCAAGTAATGAGCATGAACCTGGTAACGACGCTCTACCTGATCGCGTCGATCTGCTTCATCCAGGCCCTCAAAGGCCTGTCGCACCCCACCACCTCACGCCGTGGCAACCTGTTCGGCATGCTCGGCATGGCGCTGGCGGTGCTCACCACTGTGGGCCTCATCTATAAGCTCGGTGCCGAGCTGGCAACTGCCGGCATCGGCTACGTCATCGTCGGCCTGCTGATCGGCGGCACCGCCGGCTCAGTCATGGCCAAGCGCGTCGAGATGACCAAGATGCCGGAGCTGGTGGCATTCATGCACAGCATGATCGGCCTGGCGGCGGTGTTCATTGCTGTAGCAGCAGTCGTCGAGCCGCAATCCCTGGGCATCGTCAAGCAACTGGGTGATTCGATTCCGGCCGGTAACCGCCTGGAACTGTTCCTCGGCGCAGCCATTGGTGCAATTACCTTCTCCGGTTCGGTGATCGCCTTTGGCAAGCTCTCGGGCAAGTACAAGTTCCGTCTGTTCCAGGGCGCACCGGTACAGTTTGGTGGCCAGCACAAGCTCAACCTGATCCTGGGCCTGGCAACGCTGGGCCTGGGCCTGACCTTCATGTTCACTGGCAACCTCGGCGCGTTCGCCTTGATGCTGGCCCTGGCCTTTGTACTGGGCGTGCTGATCATCATCCCGATCGGCGGCGCGGACATGCCGGTGGTGGTCTCGATGCTCAACAGCTATTCCGGCTGGGCCGCAGCGGGCATTGGCTTCTCGCTGAACAACTCGATGCTGATCATCGCCGGTTCGCTGGTAGGTTCGAGCGGTGCGATCCTGTCGTACATCATGTGCAAGGCGATGAACCGTTCGTTCTTCAACGTGTTGCTCGGCGGTTTCGGCAACACAGCAGATGCTGCTGGCCCGGCTGGCTCCAAAGAAGCCCGCCCAGTGAAATCTGGCTCGGCTGACGACGCGACCTTCCTGCTGACCAACGCCGACACGGTGATCATCGTCCCGGGCTACGGCCTGGCGGTGGCACGGGCGCAGCACGCGCTGAAAGAACTGACCGAGAAGCTGACCCACCACGGCGTAACCGTCAAATACGCGATCCACCCGGTGGCCGGTCGCATGCCTGGGCACATGAACGTGCTGCTGGCCGAGGCCGAAGTGCCTTACGACCAGGTCTTCGAGATGGAGGACATCAACTCCGAGTTCGGCCAGGCCGATGTGGTGCTGGTGTTGGGCGCCAACGACGTGGTCAACCCGGCGGCGAAGAACGATCCGAAGTCGCCGATTGCCGGCATGCCGATCCTCGAGGCCTTCAAGGCCAAGACCATCATCGTCAACAAGCGCTCGATGGCCAGCGGCTATGCGGGCCTGGACAACGAGCTGTTCTATCTCGACAAGACCATGATGGTGTTCGGTGACGCCAAGAAGGTCATCGAGGACATGGTCAAAGCAGTGGAATAACGCTCACGGCTTCGCCATCAACGCCCCGACTCGTCGGGGCGTTTTGATTTGTATCAAGGCCTAACGTTACCGATCCGGTAATAATGTTTTGCCTGAAACGCCCGTAATAGAGGCCTTAAATGCGACCTTTGTAGCGGGTCGGGCACCGCGCGAATTCACTAGACTGCGCATCTTGCTTTCCAGCCCGAGATAACAACCTATGTACCGTGATCGCATCCGCTTGCCTTCGTTATTGGATAAAGTGATGGGTGCTGCCGAAGCAGCCTTGTTGATTCAGGACGGCATGACCGTCGGCATGAGCGGCTTTACCCGCGCCGGAGAAGCGAAAGCAGTGCCCCACGCCCTGGCTGAGCGCGCCAAAGTCACTCCGCTGAAAATCAGCCTGATGACGGGTGCGAGCCTGGGTAACGACCTCGACAAGGAACTCACCGAGGCCGGCGTGCTGGCGCGACGCATGCCATTCCAGGTCGACAGCACGTTGCGCAAAGCGATCAACGCAGGCGAGGTGATGTTCATCGACCAGCATCTCTCGGAAACCGTTGAACAACTGCGCAACGGCCAGCTCAAGCTGCCCGACATTGCCGTGATCGAAGCGGTGGCCATCACCGAGCAAGGGCATATCGTACCGACCACATCGGTAGGTAACTCGGCCAGTTTCGCCATCTTCGCCCGGCAAGTGATCATCGAGATCAACATGGCCCACAACCCGAACCTGGAAGGGCTGCACGACATCTATATCCCGACTTATCGCCCGACCCGCACCCCCATCCCCCTGGTGAAAGTCGACGACCGTATTGGCAGCCCCGCCATCCCGATCCCGCCGGAAAAAATTGCCGCCATTGTCATCACCAACCAAGGGGACTCGCCTTCGACCGTCGCGCCTCCGGACAGCGACACCCAGGCCATCGCCGATCACCTGATCGACTTCTTCAAGCAGGAAGTTGCAGCCGGGCGCATGACCAACAAGCTCGGGCCCTTGCAGGCCGGGATTGGCAACATCGCCAACGCCGTGATGTGCGGGCTGATCGATTCCCCGTTCGAAGACCTGACCATGTATTCCGAGGTCCTGCAGGACTCGACATTTGACTTGATCGACGCTGGCAAGCTGAGCTTCGCCTCCGGCAGCTCTATCACGCTGTCGAGTCGACGCAACGCCGATGTATTCGGAAACCTGGAAAGATATAAGGACAAACTGGTCCTGCGCCCGCAGGAAATCTCCAACCATCCCGAAGTCGTACGCCGCCTCGGCATCATTGGTATCAACACCGCGCTGGAGTTCGACCTCTACGGCAACGTCAACTCCACCCATATCTGCGGCACTCGGATGATGAATGGCATTGGCGGTTCGGGGGATTTCGCCCGCAACGCCCACTTGGCGATTTTCGTCACCAAGTCGATTGCCAAGGGCGGCGCCATTTCCAGTGTCGTGCCGATGGTCAGCCATGTGGACCATACCGAACACGATGTCGACATCCTGGTGACCGAGATCGGCCTGGCCGACCTGCGTGGCCTGGCGCCAAGGGAGCGGGCACGGGTGGTCATCGACAACTGCGTGCACCCGTCCTACCGCCAAGCGTTGAATGATTATTTCGAAGCCGCGTGCGCCCTGGGTGGGCATACCCCGCATATCCTGCGCGATGCACTGAGTTGGCACGTCAACCTCGAAGAAACCGGGCGCATGTTGGCCGTCTGATACAGCTGGATCACCGCTATCGCAAATACAGTTTTGATTGAAGGCCGTCACTCGAGCCTGATGCGACAAAAACTGTACTGCTGTACCGGTGTTTTCTTACAGTCTTTTCCCACAAAACATCGGACACTCACCTAAAACGCACCAATATCGTGCAGACAAGTACAGTTGCTTCAATATTGACCAGTACACCGCTCTTTAACAGTTAACTGGTCTCTCACAATACAGGTGAACTGTATCTAGAGAGACTGGCCAAACGAGAGGATCATGGGCACCAGTTAAACCACTACCTAATCCCGCCACAAGCGGAAGGATGTCAACCATGGAACGTACACTCAGTTCCGAGCTGTTTTTCGAAGACAAAGCTGAAAAAAACCAGGCTTCCCTGCCTCTTCGTGTTATCGCTAACCTGATGTTGTGGCAGCGCCGCATCGCCAGCCGCCACCAACTGGCTCGTCTGGATTCGCGCCTGCTGGCTGACGCCGGTATCAGCGAAGCACAACGTTACGAAGAGCTGAGCAAGCCGTTCTGGCGCTAACTCAGCGTCGCTGGCCCTGACCCACCGGGTCCACCGCCAGCACCGAATTGAACAAACAAGACCCGTCGCGGGAAACCGCGACGGGTCTTGTCGTTTCCGGGCCCGTTTTTTTGGAAGACCGGAGAGAGATAACAGTTTCGTATAATTTAAAAATATACCAGTACAGTTCATCTTGAGCCGTAGCGCCCAATGCGGGCATCATGCTGCCGATGACCACCGCAAGGGCTGTCAGCCAACGCGTTCTGTCCTAATATCGATGCCAACGTGGCGAAGCGAGTCGAGCATGCGTCTCTTCTTCCAGCTACACGCACCGGCATCACCTCATCCTTCAAGGAGTTTCCTCATGATCCGTCTTCGCCTGCTCAGCGCAGTTGCCCTGCTGGCCGTAGCCGCCCACTCCAACGCCAGCAGCTTTATCGTCACCACTGACTCCATTGTCGGCGCACTCAAGGCCTCGTCCGACGCGACCTCCGATGCAACCTCATCATTGCGGGACAACAAGATCGTTCAAGCCGCCCGTGATGACGCTGCCAGCTTCGTGGCCAGCGAAGGCGCCATCCGTGGTGTGAAACTGGAAAGTGCCCTGGATTACATCCGCCAGCAGGCACCACAGCTCAACGCCACCGATGCACAACTGGCCCAGGCCATCCTGGTGATCTGATGCAACATGAAACATCGGGCGCCAAATGGTGTTCCGATGTTTCAACGCTGGCTCTGGTCCGCAGGTTTGCGCTAGCCTTCGGGCTCGCCATCAACCGTCGAGTCCCATGCGTTTTTACTCAGATCTGTTCATCGCGTCTTTCTTCGTAGTTTTTTGCTGGTCTGTTCCGGCCCATGCTTTCGATGTGTCCACCCAGCAAGTGGTGCTCAGCGGCTATGCCACGAGCATGGTGACCTCTGCGCCCTTCGACCATAAACTGATCGTCGCCGCTCACGATGACGCTGCGGCCTTCATTGCCAGCGACGGGCAGTTGCGAGGTGCACAACTGGAATCGGCCCTGGATTACCTGCGCCGGACCCAGCCAAAACTTCACGTCAGCGACCTTGAACTGGCACAAGCAATTCTCGTCCAATAGTTATCCTTATTTCTCCGGAGTCGTTCCATGCGTAGCCCGCTGATTGCTGCCGCCCTAGGCCTGCTGGTGTTGGCCGATGTGGCCCAGGCACATACCCTGGTAGCCACCAGTAACATCATCGTTCGCGCTTCCCAGCGCACGATTGATTTCACTTCCGACACCACCACCTCCATCCGTGATTCGAAAATCGTCCGCGAAGCCCACGACGATGCGGCCAGTTTTGTCGCCAGCAATGGTGAAATTCGTGGCGCTCATCTCGAGGCCGCCTTCGACACCTTGCGCACCCGCGTGCCGGAAGCCCGCGACGCCAGTGACCAGGTTCTCGCCGAAGCCATCCTCGCATTGTGAGGCGGTTCGCCGCCTGGCTGGCGGCCGGGGTCTTGCTGCTCACGGGCAGCATGGCCCAGGCCGGCCTGCAACTGCACCTCAACACCGAAGGGCTGAGCCCGGCGCAACAGCAGGCCAGCCAGGCGCTGCTCGATGAAGCCATGCAGGCGCTGCCGCCGCGCTTCATCGAGCAGCTGGACCGACGCATCAACGTCGGCTGGACCGACCAGATGCCGGCCAACGCCTACGGCCAGGCCTCGCTGGTGTCGCAACTGGACCTCAACAGCAACCTGCTCGACAGCCTTGTCGACGGTAGCGCCGCGACGCAAAAGACCCATCGCCCCCACGGCACCGTGCGACGGGAAATGCTCGCCACCGTCCTGCACGAACTGACCCACATTTATGACCGCTCGCGTCTATGGCCAGATGCCGAGCGTGCGCTGATCCAGCGTTGCACTCGACGCAACAGCAGCGCCGGCTTGATCGGCCTTCCCGATGAATGCCGGGGCCAGAACGACCGCCGCTTCACCCTCAGCGATGATCCTCGGTTGCTGGACCTCGCCGGCTGGCCACAATACGTCGGCCGGCGCGGTGAGCGGGAACAGCACAACCGCCAAGTCGTCCGCAGCCCGGATCTCTATGAAACGAGCAGCCCCAAGGAGTTCGTCGCGGTCAACATGGAGTACTTTCTCCTCGACCCGAGCTACGCCTGCCGACGCCCCGCCCTGTATCGCTATTACCAGGAACACTTCGGCTGGGCACCCGCCGCCAAGGACTCCTGCGCCAAATCGTTCGCGTTCCTCAACGCCGGCAACGACTTCGCCAAGACGCCACTGGGCAAGGTCGATCCCGAGCGGGTCTATGCCATTGATTACCTGCTGGCCGAAGCCAACCAGAACTGGGTGAGCCGCTGGGGCCACAGCATGCTCCGGCTGGTGATCTGCGCACCGGGTCGCCCACGTGGCCCCGACTGCCGACTGGATCTGGACCAACACCTGGTGCTGTCGTACCGCGCCTTCGTCGGCGATGTGCAGCTGTCGAGTTGGGACGGGCTGGTCGGCAAGTACCCGTCGCGCCTGTTCGTATTGCCGTTGGCCCAGGTGATCGATGAATACACCAAGACCGAGCTGCGCAGCCTGGCATCGGTGCCGCTGAACCTGTCGCGCACCGAGATCGAGGAGACAGTCGAGCACGCCGCCGAAATGCATTGGAGCTACGACGGCAACTACTACTTCCTGTCCAATAACTGCGCCGTGGAAAGCTTGAAGCTGCTGCGCAGCGGCAGCAATAACGCGCAGCTCAACGGCCTGGACAGCATCATGCCCAACGGCTTGCTGGAAGTCCTCAAGGGCCGAGGCCTGGCGGATACCAGCGTGCTGGATGATCCCAAGGAAGCCTTGCGCCTGGGCTACCGATTCGACTCATTCCGCGAGCGCTACCAGGCGATGTTCGATGTGCTGAGGAAGTATCTGCCGATCAAGCAGCAAACGGTGGAAGACTGGCTGGCCCTGGACGCCGCCGAACGCCGCGTCTGGTTCGAACAGGCCGACCTGCGCACCAGCGCAGCGCTGTTGCTGCTGGAACAGGCCAGCTATCGTCGGCAACTGCTGTTGGCGCAGGATGAAGTCAAACAGCGTTATCTCGGAGCCCGTGAATTGCAGAATGGCGGCATGGAAAGGGCTAACGCGACGCTGCAGCAGATTCTCGCCAACAGCGGCTTCCTGAGCCGTCCGGCCGAACTGCTGGGCAGCAGCGGCTACGGCTTGCCGCAACCCAGCGAGTGGCAACGCTTGGAATCGGAAAGCAGCTTGCGTCAGAAACAGCTTCAAACGCTGACAGGCGACCTGGACAAGGAAGTCCGGGCATTGCTTGAGCCGAGTCGCGCCGCTGAAATTGCTGCCAGCGAGGCCAATGTGAAAGCGGTCGGCGAGCATTTGCGCAAACTGCACAAGGCCGGGGGCGGGTTGGAGTTGCCCTGATCCCATTGTGACGAGGGTGCTTGCTCCCGCTGGGTCTGTAGGAGCTGACGAGCGAAGCGAGGCTGCGATCTTTTCACTGCCCATTGAGTCTGGAGCGGAAGATCAAAAGATCGCAGGCTTCGCCAGCTCCTACTGAGCCGAACCAGGAATCAGCCTAGACGCGCCTTGCGCACACCATCAGCCAGGGCGGCACACAAGCTCAACACGCCATCAATCGCCTGTTCCGACGTATCGGCATTGGCGATATGGTCGATCAGCGCCGAGCCAACCACCACCCCATCAGCCAATCGTGCGATGGCCGCAGCCTGCTCCGGCGTACGAATGCCGAAACCAATGCTGATCGGCAAATCGGTGTGGCGACGCAGGCGCGCCACAGCTTCTTCCACATGCTCCAGCGTCGCGGCACCGGCACCGGTCACACCCGCCACCGACACGTAATATACAAAGCCCGAACTGCCGTTGAGCACCGTCGGCAAACGTACATCGTCGGTGGTTGGCGTGGTCAGGCGGATGAAGTCCAGGCCAGCCGCCTGGGCCGGTTCGCACAGTTCGCTGTTGTGCTCGGGCGGCATGTCCACAACGATCAGGCCATCCACGCCAGATTCCAGCGCCTCGCCAATGAAACGCTGCACGCCATAACGGTGGATCGGGTTGAAGTAGCCCATCAGCACCAGCGGAGTCTCGCTGTTGTCTTTGCGGAACTCACGAACCATCTGCAGGGTTTTCGCCAGGTTCTGCTGGGCGCCCAAGGCACGAATATTCGCCAGTTGGATCGCCGGGCCGTCGGCCATCGGGTCGGTGAACGGCATGCCCAGCTCGATGACATCGGCACCGGCAGCTGGCAGGCCCTTGAGGATTGCCAGCGAGGTGTCGTAGTCCGGGTCGCCAGCCGTGACAAAAGTCACCAGGGCGGCGCGGTTCTGTTCCTTGAGTTCGGCAAAACGGGTTTGCAGGCGGCTCATCAGTGTTTCTCCTGCTGGGACTGTTCCATGTGATGCATCACGGTTTGCATGTCTTTGTCGCCACGGCCGGACAGGTTGACCACCATCAGGTGATCTTTCGGCAGATTGGGTGCGCGTTTGAACACTTCCGCCAGGGCATGGGCGCTTTCCAATGCCGGAATGATCCCTTCCAGTCGGCAGCATTTGTGAAAGGCTTCCAGGGCTTCGGCGTCGGTCACCGAGGTGTACTGGACGCGGCCAATGTCGTGCAACCAGGCGTGTTCCGGACCGATACCGGGGTAGTCGAGACCTGCGGAAATCGAATGGGCGTCGATGATCTGACCGTCGTCATCCTGCAACAGGAAGGTGCGGTTACCGTGCAGTACACCGGGTACGCCGCCGTTCAGGCTCGCTGCATGCTTACCGGTCTCGATGCCATAACCGGCGGCTTCAACGCCGATGATCTCGACACTCTTGTCGTCCAGGAACGGGTGGAACAGGCCCATGGCGTTGGAGCCGCCGCCGATGCACGCCACCAGGCTGTCCGGCAGGCGACCTTCCTGGGCTTGCAGTTGATCGCGAGTTTCCTTGCCGATCACGGCCTGGAAGTCACGCACCATCGCTGGATACGGATGCGGGCCAGCCACGGTGCCGATCAGGTAGAACGTGCTGTCGACGTTGGTGACCCAGTCGCGCAGTGCCTCGTTCATTGCATCTTTCAGGGTACCGGTGCCAGCGACCACCGGGATCACTTCAGCGCCCAGCAGCTTCATGCGGAACACGTTGGCCTGCTGGCGCTCGATGTCGGTGGTACCCATGTAGATCACGCAATCGAGGCCAAAACGCGCGGCCACGGTGGCGGTCGCCACGCCGTGCATGCCGGCACCGGTTTCGGCGATGATGCGTTTCTTGCCCATGCGCCGCGCCAGCAGGATCTGGCCGATGCAGTTGTTGATCTTGTGCGCGCCGGTGTGGTTCAGCTCTTCACGCTTGAGATAGATCTTGGCACCGCCACAGTATTCGGTCAGGCGCTCGGCGAAATAGAGCGGGCTTGGACGACCGACGTAGTCGCGCTGGAAGTAGGCCAATTCCTCAATGAAGGCAGGATCTTCCTTCGCCACTTCATATTCGCGGGCCAGATCAAGGATCAGCGGCATCAGGGTTTCGGCCACATAGCGGCCACCGAACGCACCGAACAGGCCGTTGGCATCGGGACCGCTGCGCAGGTTGAAAGGGGTCGTGGACTGGGTCATCGGGCGCTCCAAGCAAATGCGTTGAAAGACAATGAGGTTCACTCTACCCCTGACATCCCCCACTGAAAACCGATAAGATCGCCATAACCTGTCAGAAAAACTCACAGATAACATGCGCCACGACCTTCCCCCCCTCAATGCCTTGCGCGCCTTCGAGGCCACCGCCCGCCTGAACAGCGTAAGCCAGGCCGCCGAACAGCTGCACGTCACCCATGGCGCTGTAAGTCGACAGCTGAAGGTGCTGGAAGAGCATTTAGGCGTCAGCCTGTTCATCAAGGATGGACGCGGCTTGAAACTCACAGATGCCGGCATGCGCCTGCGGGATGTCAGCGCCGATGCTTTCGAGCGACTGCGTGGTGTTTGTGCGGAGCTGACGCAAAGTACAGCCGATGCCCCGTTCGTCCTGGGCTGCTCGGGAAGCTTGCTGGCACGCTGGTTTATTCCCCGCCTGGGCAGGCTCAATGCCGACCTGCCGGATTTGCGCCTGCACCTGTCCGCTGGCGAGGGCGACCTGGACCCCAGGCGACCGGGACTGGACGCCTTGCTGGTATTCGCCGAACCACCCTGGCCGGCCGACATGCAGGTGTATGAACTGGTGAGCGAGCGGATCGGCCCCGTAATGAGCCCGCACTACGCCGGATTCGCCCGCCTGCAGACCGCACCGGCCAGCGCGCTGCTGGATGAATCATTGCTGCACACCACCTCCCGCCCACAGGCGTGGCCGACCTGGGCACAGCAAAACGACCTTGATCCCCGGGCATTGAAGTTCGGGCAAGGATTCGAGCATCTGTATTATTTGCTGGAGGCCGCCGTAGCGGGGCTCGGCGTGGCGATCGCGCCCGAGCCGCTGGTGGCTGAGGATGTGCGCGCCGGTCGCCTGGTCGCGCCGTGGGGTTTCGATGAAACGGCGGCGCGACTGGCGTTGTGGCTACCCAAGCGCGCCGCAGATGGACGCGCTCGGCAATTGGCCCAGTGGCTCAGGCATGAGCTGAGCCAACCGACTCAGTCACCGCGTTTGCACAGCAAGTAAGCAGCCAGCAAACCAAGCGCACCGACCGCGACGCCGGCCGTGGTCCATGGATGTTCCTGCGCGTAGTCGCGTGTGGCGATCCCGGTTTCACGGGTTTTCACCTTGACCTCTTCATACGCGTCGCTGAGCAGATGGCGAGAATGTTTCAGGGCGTTCTCGGCATTGGCCTTGAGCGACTTGAGGGTCTTACGCGACTCGTCCGAAGCGTCGTCCTTCAGGCTTTCCAACGACTTGAGCAGACTCTCGATCTCCGCTTCCATGCTTTGCAACGAGGCTTTGCGTAACGAATTGCTGGCCATGGTGGCTCTCTCCTGCAGTGGTTGAGTGGCGTGTGTGAATTGGGACTGCGGTCGTTTCTGAAAGTGCAGTAAATCTGAACTTCAGCGCGCAAACGGCGACACACGTATGACGAAAAATCGCTGCTAGGCTGTTAAAAACAACCAAGGAGAACCTCATGAGTGATCATCACACTTACAAAAAAGTCGAGCTGGTCGGCTCGTCTCCCACCAGCATTGAAGACGCCATCAATAACGCCCTGGCCGAGGCCAGCAAAAGCCTCAAGCACTTGGAGTGGTTCGAAGTCACGGAAACCCGCGGACACATCGAAAACGGCCGGGCCGCGCACTTTCAGGTCACCCTCAAAGTCGGGTTCCGGATTGTGAATAGCTGAGGAACGATGAACTTGCACGCTGGCGGAGTGCCATAGGGAATGGCGATGCGCTATGGTATGCGCATTCTGTTTTTCCAATACCTGCCCTATTGATCCGACCAAGGAGTGCGAGCGATGAACAAGTTGATGGTAGCCCTGGGTTTGCTGAGCCTTGCCGGTGGTGCATTTGCGGCCGGCAAGCCCTGCGAAGAGCTGAAAAGCGAAATCGCGGCGAAGCTGGATGCCAAGGCCGTGTCAGGTTATTCGCTGGAAATCGTCGATAAAGGCGCAGCGACCGACGGAAAAGTCGTAGGCACCTGTGAGGGCGGTACGAAAGAAATCGTCTATAAAAAGTGATTCTTTTCGAACGTCAAAGCCGACGCAGTGCGTCGGCTTTTTTATGCGCGTCATTCAGCCTTTCATGACCTGCGCCAGCAACTCGTATGAGTGCAGGCGATCGGCGTGTTCATACAGGTCGCTGGTGAAAATCAGTTCATCGGCCTGGGTTTGCTCGATCAGCACGTCGAGCTTGGCGCGAATCTTCTGCGGACCGCCGACCATGGCCAGTCCCAGGAAATCACCAACCGCTTCTTTTTCATGGGGCAACCAGAGGCCGTTCATGGTTTCAACCGGCGGACGCTGCACCAGGCTCTGGCCGCGCATCAGCGCCAGGATCCGCTGGTACACCGACGTCGCCAGGTAATCGGCCTGTTCATCCGTGTCCGCCGCCACCAGCGGCACACCGAGCATCACATAAGGCTTGTCGAGGACTGCCGACGGCTTGAAATGGTTGCGGTAGATACGAATCGCCTCGTGCATGTAGCGCGGTGCGAAATGGGAGGCGAACGCGTAGGGCAAACCGCGCTCACCGGCCAATTGCGCACTGAACAGGCTCGACCCCAGCAGCCATACCGGCACGTTGGTCCCGGTGCCAGGCATGGCGATGATGCGTTGGTCCGGGGTGCGTGGGCCCAGATAACGCATCAGCTCGGCCACGTCTTCGGGGAAATCGTCCGCGCTGCCGGAGCGCTCACGACGCAGCGCCCGGGCGGTCATCTGGTCGGAACCGGGCGCACGCCCCAACCCCAGGTCGATTCGACCCGGGTAGAGGCTTTCCAGCGTGCCGAACTGTTCGGCGATGATCAACGGCGCGTGATTGGGCAACATGACGCCGCCGGAGCCGACACGAATGGTCGAAGTGCCCCCCGCCAGATACCCCAGCAGCACCGCCGTCGCGGAGCTGGCGATACCGTCCATGTTGTGGTGTTCGGCCACCCAGAAGCGGGTATAACCGTATTTTTCCACGTGCTGCGCCAAGTCCAGCGAGTTGCGCAAGGACTGGGCGGCATTGCCATCGGCGCGCACAGGCACCAGGTCGAGGGTTGAGAATTTCACTTCGGACAGCTGTTTCATGGGCCGGGATCTCCAACGGCGTTCCGGGCTTTCCCCGAGGGCAAAGGCCTGCCGTTTCTAAAGGTGTGTTCCATGCAATGTGGGCATATACCCGAGTTTCAATAGCCGCGAAGAATTTTCCTACTAAATTCGTCGGCTAATCGACAAGGTGAACTTTTCCGGGCGGTCTATCCTCACAACCCAGACAGTTAAAAAAATACCCAGGCGCGTCTCTCGCGCCGGATCTTCAGGAGGCAGACATGGCTATCATCAAGAAAGCATCGGCTCATTGGGAAGGTGACCTGAAAACCGGTATCGGCTCCATCTCCACGGAAACCGGTGTGCTGCGCGAAGCGCCCTATGGCTTCAAGGCACGCTTCGAAGGCGGCAAGGGCACCAACCCAGAGGAATTGATCGGCGCGGCCCATGCCGGCTGCTTTTCCATGGCCTTTTCGATGATCCTCGGCGATGCCGGGCTCAAGGCCGACAGCATCGACACCAACGCCGAAGTGACCCTGGACCAGGTCGATGGCGGTTTCGCGATCACGGCAGTCAAGTTGGTGCTCAAGGCGAAAATCCCCGGTGCCAGCCAGGCGCAATTCGACGAACTGAGCAAGAAGGCCAAGGAAGGGTGCCCGGTTTCCAAGGTACTGAACGCCCAGATCACCCTGGATGCGACGCTGGTGAACTGACGCATGGAGGGGGCGCAGCCTTCGCAGGCGCTGCCGAGGGCTGCGACTTCTTGAATACAGCCGAGCTGTTTACCCTGGCGCAATTATGATCGAATGAAGCCTGCAGTTTCAGCGCACAGGCAGTGCGCGCTGCCATGAGGAATTCGAACATGAAACGATCAGCCCTGGTGGTCATCGGTTGCGCATTCGCTGCATCAGCCCTTGCAGCCCCCAAATCCTGCGAAGAGCTGAAAGCGGAAATCGAAGCGAAGATCCAGGCCAATAACGTGTCGTCCTACACGTTGGAAATCGTCACCAACGACGAAGTCCACGACCAGAACATGGTGGTGGGCACTTGCGAAAACGGCACGAAGAAAATCATTTACCAGAAGAACGACCGCTAGGACGCTCTACGGAACGCAATTGATTTGTCGTTCTTCGGCCACGATTTGACGCTTGGCATCATAGAGCCGGGCGCTGGGCGTGAACGCCAGGTTGCGAGCCTCCAATCGATAGCGTTGGCCGGCCTCGAAATGGTCGTAACGCACGAGCATGTAGCACAGCCGCTCCTGCGGTTCGGCTTGCATACCCAACCCACCACCGCTAAACACCTCGAAGTCGAAGCGCACTTTCAGTTCATGGCTGCCTGGTGGAACCTGAAAGAACCGTCCGTCTCGCAATCGCTGGCCATCCAGGCCCTCAGCCATCAGCATTTTGCCGCCCGGCATGGGGGTAGCGAAATCGATCCACGCCATGTTCGGGTCGACCTGGGGCAGCGGGCTCGTTGCACAACCGCTCATGGAGACCAGGGCCAGTAACAGCAGAGGTAAGCGCATAGTGAGTTTCCTGAAAATCAGGTATTGAGCATAGCGCTAATCAACTTTGCTGGCAGCCCGCCGGCGTACCTTGCACCACCACTTTGCGTTGCTGATCGTAAAGCTTGGCCCATGGCCGGAAACCGATGCTTCCGGCCTGCAACTGGTAACGTTGGCCCGCGTTGAAGTCCTTGAATTTCACATGCAACCGGCAATCACGCCACAGCGGCTCGGCATCCGGGCCGATGTTGCCGGGCTCGACGGCAAATTGATAACGCACCGTCAGTTCATGGCTGCCGGGTTGCACTTCGAAATAGCGCCGGTCGGTGGACGTCTTGTCATCGACTTTTAGCGCTTGCAGCGCGGTGTCCTGCTGGTTTCCCAGGTCGATCCAGGCTTGGGATGGATCAGGATCAGGCAAACCGGCGCAACCGGTCAGCAGCAACAGGCCGCTCGTCAGCATCAACACGCGCATAGCGAAGCTCCAGGCAAGCGAGATAGTCTTGTGGGCAGACTTCCCAGGGTGATTCCAATTGATCAGGCCGCGTTCAAGCCATCGGTTACTCGACCGTGTTTTCCAGATTTTGTTTCCGGGCCTCCTGCTTTTGTTACTGAACGGTTGCACAAGCGCCGGTTATTACAGCCAGCTCGTCGGTGGGCAACTGCGGTTGTTGCAGGCCCGGGAGCCTATCGACCAGGTCATTGCCGACCCTGCTCGCGATGCTCGACTGAAGACGCACCTGACCCAGGCGCGTGAGGCACGGACGTTCGCCAGTGATCATCTGCATTTGCCGGACAATAAAAGCTATCGCCTGTATGCGGACATTGGCCGGCCATTCGTCGTCTGGAATGTCTTCGCCACGCCGGAGTTTTCCCTGGCGCCGCTAAATCATTGCTTCCCCATTGCCGGTTGCGTGGCTTATCGCGGTTATTACAGCCAGGGAGCCGCCCGTGGCGAGGCCGCATTGCAGCGTTTGCAGGGCATGGACGTGTCGATCGGTGGTGTAGAGGCCTACTCGACACTGGGTTGGTTCAACGATCCGATCCTGAGTTCGATGATGCATTGGGGCGACGAACGCCTGGCGACGCTGATCTTCCATGAACTGGCGCACCAGCGGTTTTATGTAAAGGACGACACCGAATTCAATGAGTCCTTCGCCACCTTCGTCGAGCAGGAAGGCAGCCGGCAATGGCGCGCCAGTCGCGGGCTGGCACCGGATAACGGCAAGCAGGTGCGCCAGCGCGACCAATTCATCCAATTGATCCTCGACACCCGCCAGCGCCTGGAAGAGCTCTACACCCAACCCCTACCGACCGAACAGATGCGCCAACGCAAGGCACAGGCATTCGAACGCCTGCGCACCGACTATGAGCAGTTGCGCGACACTCAATGGGCCGGCGACAAACGCTACGATGCCTGGGTCTATGCCCCACTGAACAATGCACGGTTGCTGCCGTTCGGGCTGTATGACCAGTGGGTGCCGGCGTTTGCGGCGCTGTTCAGGCGGGAGGGCGGGGACTGGATCAGGTTTTACGCAGCGGTGGAAAAGCTCGGAAAATTGCCGATCGACGAACGCAAGGCGGCTTTGAAAGCGTTGGCAGCGCCGAAAACGTCTGCTGACTAGGACGTCATCGCGAGCAAGCTAGCTCCCACAGGGGCATCTCCAAATCCTGGGGCGAGGGAGCTTGCTCCCTCGCCACGGCCAACCCAGCACAAAAAAGGACATACCGATTCATCGGTATGCCCTTTTGATTGCCGCTTTCTTCCCCCTGGCTGAGGTACATGCAGCAATTACGGGTTGACGCTGTCTTTCAAGAATTTGCCTGGTTTGAAGGCAACGGTGTTGCTGGCCTTGATCTTCACCGGCTCACCGGTCTGTGGGTTTTTGCCAGTGCGGGCGCCGCGGTGGCGTTGCAGGAAAGTGCCGAAGCCCACCAGGGTGACGCTGTCCTTGCGGTGCAGGGCGCCGGTAATTTCTTCGAGGACGGCGTTGAGGACGCGGTTGGCTTGTTCTTTGGTGAGGTCTGCTTTTTCCGCGATGGCGGCGGCGAGTTCTGGTTTACGCATGAATGAAGCCCCTTTGACGGTTTTTTTGTTGTTATGTCCGTGCCGTTCTCTTTGGAACGGCCCCTAAGGCGCCGCAGGCTCTACTCTGCGGCAGACGGAAGTGAGGATGGCACGGTGCCGAAAACCGCGCCAGTGGCCGGGCGACCTTTGTGGGACCAAAAGTAGGGTTTTTGCGACAGAACGACCAGTATTTACGCCAGCAGGGGTGGAAGCGCCTTGTTCAGTGCCAGTTTCTCCATCACCGCCGTGCCTGTCAGGGCGTAGCCCAGCAGATTGCCTTGAGCGTCGCGGCATAGCGCCTTGATGTCCGCGCCCTGCCCTTCGACGCTCCACACGCCCTCGCTACCTCGCGGTGGTGGCGACACCACCAGTGGGCACACCGGGGTTTTTACAGTAATCGGCATGGCGCCGTAGCTGACGGCCGTCGGGTTGCCGGCCAGGGTCTGGGCCAGGGCCCGGGCGCAGCTCATCAGCGGCATGACATACAGCAGGTTCAAGCCATCGACCTCGGCGCAGTCACCCAGGGCGTAGATGTTGGCGTGAGAGGTTTTCAGGTGCCGGTCGACCACGACACCGCGGTTGACCACCAGGCCTGCCGCGGCTGCCAGATCGATGCGTGGGCGCAGGCCGATGGCCGAGACCACCAGGTCGCAGGCAATCACCTGGCCGTCGGACAGGTGCGCCTCCAGCCCATCTGCGACCTTCTGCAAGCGGTTGAGCACCGGGCCCAGGTGGAAACGCGCGCCAAGGCTTTCCAGCCCAGCCTGGACCGCTGCGGCAGCGGCCGGGTGCAACAGCGTCGGCATCACTTGCTCGCACGGTGCCACCAACTGCACTTCGTAGCCACCCAGGCTCAGGTCGTTGGCGAACTCGCAGCCGATCAGGCCAGCGCCGAGCAACAACACCCGGCGCTTGCCGGCGGCCGCGGCCCTGAAGCGTGCGTAGTCTTCCAGGTCGTTGATCGGGAAGATCAGCTCCGCCGCATCGCCCTGCACCGGTACGCGCACGGTTTCGGCGCCCCACGCCAGGATCAGGTCACGGTAGTTCACCGCTTCTTCGCCGATCCACAGCCGTTTGTGGCCCGGATCGATGCCACTGATACGGGTGTGGGTACGTACTTCGGCCTTGAGTTGCTCGGCCATCGCGCCCGGTTCGGCCATGCTCAGGCCGTCGGCATCCTTGTTTTTACCAAAGCCTGTGGAGAGCATCGGCTTGGAATACGAGCGACCGTCGTCCGCGGTGATCAGCAGCAGCGGGGTTTCGCCGTCGAGCTTGCGAAACTCCCGGGCCAGGTTGTAACCGGCCAGGCCTGTACCGACGATGACGACAGGTGCACTCATGTTGCTCTCCATTTGATGCTCTCCATGCAGGTGAGGAACGATCAGTTGATTTCGATCATTTCGAAATCCATTTTGCCGACGCCGCAGTCCGGGCACAGCCAGTCTGCCGGGACGTCCTCCCAGCGAGTGCCGGGCGCGATGCCATCATCAGGCCAGCCGTCAGCTTCGTTGTAGATCAGGCCGCAGACGATACATTGCCACTTCTTCATTCCAATACTTCCTCAAGATGTCAGGCCTTGGCCGGTATTTTCCGGCTCAGGGCCGTTTTGTACTGATCGGTTGCGACAGATGCAAGCACGATCAGCCGGGCAGCCGGCCGGGCCGGTCAAAATCACCGACCGACATGGTAAGCTCGCGCCCTCATTTGCTGCCATTCAAGACCTCTGTGCCGCATACAAATTCGATATTTCCAACACTCCAATGGCTGCCCCAGCCCCTGCTGTCGCCTCGCCCCGATGCGGGTGTCCTCGACTGGCTGTTCGACGAAGGCTCCCTGACCCGGCGCCTCACACGCCTGTCGGACGGCCATTTCAGCGTGACACCACTGTTCGAAGGCTGGCAGCCATTGCGCGCCGACGAATGCGCCGCCCTGGACCTGGCCGAGGGCAGCGAGGGCTGGGTACGCGAGGTGTATCTGCGCGGCCATGACCAGCCGTGGGTGTTCGCCCGCAGTGTGGCGGCGCGCAGCGCCTTGCAGGGTGACGGCTTGCAGATGGACGAACTGGGTAGCCGTTCCCTGGGGGAATTGCTGTTTTGCGACCAGGCGTTCCAGCGCCGAGCCATCGAAGTGTGCCATTACCCCGATGCCGGGTTGCCGGAAGAAGTGCGCGCCAGCGGGCTGTGGGGTCGCCGCTCACGTTTCGACCGCGGCGCGTTGAGCGTGCTGGTGGCGGAAATTTTCCTGCCGCGCCTGTGGACCGTCGCCCGCGCCTATTCGGAGAACTTCTGATGTACGTGCAACTGCTCAAATCCTTGAACCGCCTGAACCCGCGGGCCTGGGACTTCGTGCAACTGACCCGCATGGACAAGCCCATCGGCATCTACCTGCTGCTGTGGCCGACGTTGTGGGCGCTGTGGATTGCCGGTGAAGGCTCGCCGTCCATCGCCAACGTGGTGATCTTCGTCCTCGGCGTGGTGCTGACCCGCGCCGGCGGCTGTGTGATCAATGACTGGGCCGACCGCAAGGTGGACGGTCACGTCAAGCGCACCGAGCAGCGCCCGCTGGTGAGCGGCAAGATCAGTTCGAAAGAGGCGCTGGTGTTCTTCGCCGTGCTGATGAGCGTGAGTTTCCTGCTGGTGCTGTGCACCAACGCCCCGACCATCCTGCTCTCCCTCGGTGGCTTGGCGCTGGCGTTCAGCTACCCGTTCATGAAACGCTATACCTACTACCCGCAAGTGGTCCTGGGCGCGGCGTTCTCCTGGGGCATGCCGATGGCGTTCACCGCCGAAACCGGTCATCTGCCGGCCGCCGCCTGGTTGCTGTACATCGCCAACCTGCTGTGGACGGTGGGCTACGACACCTATTACGCGATGACCGACCGGGACGATGACCTGCGCATTGGCGTGAAGTCCACGGCGATCCTGTTTGGCGATGCCGACCGGGTGATCATCCTGACGTTGCAAGGCCTGGCCTTGGGCTGCCTGCTGCTGGCCGGGTCAAAATTCCAACTGGGCGGCTGGTTCCACCTGGGGCTGGTGGCCGCTGCCGCATGCTTCGCCTGGGAGTTCTGGTACACCCGCGGCCGGGACCGGATGCGCTGCTTCAAGGCGTTCCTGCACAACCATTGGGCCGGGTTGGCGATTTTCGTGGGGATTGTGCTGGATTACGCGTTGCGCTGAGGCTGCTGATCCAGCGGTGAACCTTGGGTCATGAAGGCCTTTGTGGCGAGGGAGCTTGCTCCCGCTCGGTTGCGCAGCGACCGCTAAATCTTGGGGCTGCTTCGCAGCCCAGCGGGAGCAAGCTCCCTCGCCACAAAAAGCATCTTGGCTGGGCTCGTCAATCGGGCTTGGCGACCTTCCAGGCGCCGTCCATCAAGCCATCACCCGTCATGTCTCCAGCTTTAGTGTCCTTCACAAAGGTGTACAGCGGCTTCCCATCGTAGGCCCACTGCTTCGTACCGTCATCACGGTTGATCACCGTCCATTCGCCCATGGACTTGTCGCCGCCTTCAGCCTTGAGCGGTGGCCAATTGGCAGCGCATTTGTCGTTGCACATCGACTTGCCACCTGAGTCTTTGGCAAACGTGTACAACGTCATGCCTTTGTGATCAGTGAACATGCCGTCTTTTTCCATCGCCGGTTCAGCCGCGAACGCCAATGTTGGCAGCGCCAGGGCAGCCGTTACCGCCAGTACCTTGATGGATTGGGTGAAGTAATTCATGGAAACCTTCTTGTGTGGTTGTCAGGATTCGGACTGAAAAGCTTAGTCCAGGATCCCTTTCACCGCCGCCCCCCGAAATAACTGTCACACGACTGCAATAATTCCGTTATCTAATGCGGCGCAAGACAGTTAAATGACAAGAGGATTACCCCATGGTTGGCAGGAGCATTCTGATCGTCGACGACGAGGCGCCCATCCGCGAGATGATCGCCGTTGCGTTGGAGATGGCCGGCTATGACTGCATGGAAGCAGAAAACTCTCAACAGGCCCACGCCATCATCGTCGACCGCAAACCCGACCTGATCCTGCTGGACTGGATGTTGCCCGGCACGTCAGGCATCGAACTGGCGCGACGCCTCAAGCGCGACGAGCTGACCGGTGATATTCCGATCATCATGCTCACCGCCAAGGGCGAAGAGGACAACAAGATCCAGGGCCTGGAAGTCGGCGCCGACGACTACATCACCAAGCCATTTTCCCCACGGGAGTTGGTGGCGCGCCTGAAGGCCGTGCTGCGACGCGCCGGGCCGACCGATGGCGAAGCCCCCATCGAAGTCGGTGGCCTGCTGCTCGACCCGATCAGCCACCGCGTGACCATTGATGGCAAACCCGCCGAGATGGGCCCGACCGAATACCGCCTGCTGCAGTTTTTCATGACTCACCAGGAACGTGCCTACACCCGCGGCCAACTGCTGGACCAGGTCTGGGGCGGCAACGTCTATGTCGAGGAGCGCACCGTGGACGTGCACATCCGGCGCCTGCGCAAGGCCCTCGGCGATGCCTATGAAAATCTGGTACAAACCGTGCGCGGCACCGGTTATCGTTTTTCGACCAAGGCCTGATCCGAGCCCTTACCGCCCGACAAAGCTGACAAGGACGCGCGTCACGTGAACCAAAACTGGCATGGCACCCTGATTCGCCACATGTTGTTGCTGGTGACCGGCTGTTTGCTGATCGGCCTGATCAGTGGTTATTACGGTTGGAGCCTGGCCGCGGGCCTGGGGCTTTACCTGGCCTGGACACTCAAGCAATTGCTGCGCCTGCATGAATGGCTGCGCCTGCACCAACCCGACGAAGCCCCGCCCGACGGCTATGGCCTGTGGGGTGAGGTGTTCGACAGCATCTACCACCTGCAACGGCGCGACCAGCGCGTTCGCGGGCGCCTGCAAGCGGTGATCGACCGGGTCCAGGAGTCCACCGCCGCGCTGAAAGACGCGGTGATCATGCTCGACAGCGACGGCAACCTGGAGTGGTGGAACCGCGCCGCCGAGACCCTGCTGGGCCTCAAGACGCCACAGGACAGCGGCCAGCCGGTGACCAACCTGGTGCGTCATCCGCGCTTCAAGGAATATTTCGAGCAGGCCAGTTACGCCGAGCCGCTGGAGATTCCTTCGCCCACCAATGATCGGCTACGCATCCAGCTGTACATCACCCGCTATGGCAACAATGAGCATTTGATGCTGGTGCGCGACGTCACGCGCATCCATCAGTTGGAACAGATGCGCAAGGACTTCATCGCCAACGTTTCCCACGAACTGCGCACGCCGTTGACGGTGATCTGTGGTTACCTGGAAACCCTGCTCGACAACGTCGAGGAAGTGAACCCGCGCTGGAGCCGGGCCTTGCAGCAGATGCACCAGCAAAGCGGGCGCATGCAGACCCTGCTCAACGACTTGTTGCTGCTGGCGAAGCTGGAAGCCACCGATTACCCGTCGGACAACCAGCCAGTGCCCATCGACGACCTGCTGCAAACCATTGTCGAAGATGCGCAGGAACTGTCCGGCTCCAAGCAGCAGACCATCACCCTGGAAGCCGACGCGGCCGTGCAGCTCAAAGGCAGCGAGGCGGAACTGCGCAGTGCGTTTTCCAACCTGGTGTTCAACGCGGTCAAATACACGCGTGAGCAAGGCCGGATCCATGTGCGCTGGTGGGGCGATGAGCAAGGCGCGCACCTGAGCGTGCGCGATTCGGGCATTGGCATCGACAGCAAACACCTGCCGCGCCTGACCGAACGCTTCTACCGTGTCGACTCCAGCCGCAACTCCAATACCGGCGGCACCGGGCTGGGCCTGGCCATCGTCAAACACGTCCTGCTGCGCCATCGCGCCCGCATGGAAATCAGCAGCGTACCCGGCCATGGCAGCACCTTTACCTGCCATTTCGCTCCGACCCAGGTGGTTCGTGCACGCCTCGCTCGCCCCGCTGATTAAGCCCGCCCCCTAGGCAATCGCCGAGTCAGTCGCTACATTGACTGACTTGCGCCTGCCTTTTCAGGCGCTCACTTTCAATTCCTACGACTATACGGAACCCGCAAAACTCCATCATGGACCCTTCCCCTGGCTTGTCCCTCCTCACACTCTTCGCCGAATTCGGCATGATTCTTTTTGCTCTGATCCTGGTTTTGCTCAACGGTTTTTTCGTTGCGGCCGAATTCGCCATGGTCAAGTTGCGCTCGACCCGGGTCGAAGCCATTGCCGAGCAGAACGGCTGGCGCGGGCACATCCTGCGCACCGTTCACAGCCAGCTCGACGCTTACCTGTCGGCGTGCCAGTTGGGTATCACCCTGGCCTCGCTGGGCCTGGGCTGGGTCGGTGAGCCGGCGTTCGCCCATATCCTCGAGCCGTTGCTGGGCGCGGTCGGCGTACAGTCGCCGGAAGTGATCAAGGGCGTGTCGTTCTTCACCGCGTTCTTCATCATTTCGTACCTGCACATCGTGGTCGGTGAACTGGCGCCCAAATCCTGGGCCATTCGCAAACCCGAGCTGCTGTCGCTGTGGACCGCCGTGCCGCTGTACCTGTTCTACTGGGCCATGTACCCGGCGATCTACCTGCTCAACGCCAGCGCCAACGCCATCCTGCGCATCGCCGGCCAAGGCGAGCCCGGCCCGCATCACGAACACCATTACAGCCGCGAAGAACTGAAACTGATCCTGCACTCCAGCCGTGGCCAGGACCCGAGCGACCAGGGCATGCGCGTGCTGGCCTCGGCCGTGGAAATGGGCGAGCTGGAAGTGGTGGACTGGGCCAACTCCCGGGAAGACCTGGTGACGCTGGAGTTCAACGCGCCGCTCAAGGAAATCCTGGCGATGTTCCGTCGCCACAAGTTCAGCCGTTACCCGGTGTATGACAGCGAGCGCCAGGAGTTCGTCGGCCTGCTGCACATCAAGGACCTGCTGCTGGAACTGGCGGCCCTGGATCACATTCCCGAGTCGTTCAACCTGGCCGAACTGACCCGGCCACTGGAGCGCGTGTCGCGGCACATGCCGCTGTCGCAATTGCTGGAGCAGTTCCGCAAGGGCGGCTCGCACTTCGCCTTGGTCGAGGAAGCCGACGGCAACATCATCGGCTACCTGACCATGGAAGACGTGCTGGAAGTGCTGGTGGGTGACATCCAGGACGAACACCGCAAGGCCGAACGCGGCATCCTGGCCTACCAGCCGGGCAAACTGCTGGTACGCGGTGATACACCGCTGTTCAAGGTCGAGCGCCTGCTGGGGATCGACCTGGACCACATCGAAGCCGAAACCCTGGCCGGGTTGGTCTATGAAACCCTCAAGCGCGTGCCGGAAGAGGAAGAAGTGCTGGAAGTCGAAGGCCTGCGGATCATCATCAAGAAGATGAAAGGGCCGAAGATCATTCTGGCGAAGGTGTTGATGCTCGATTGAGTCTGTAGGAGCTGACGAGCGAAGCGAGGCTGCGATCTTTCCCCTGACACTTGAATCTCAAGCGAAAGATCAAAAGATCGCAGGCTTCGCCAGCTCCTACAGAGCAGAAAGACCGAGTCGCTTTCATCGCGGGCAAGCCTTGCTCCCACAGATAAATCCCTCCACCACAAAAGCCCCTCGAATCTCCAGTGCTATTGCTTGCCCAACGCAAAGTTGGGCAGGTCGCCCACCGGTTGATTGAACTGGTAGGGAATCGACACCAGCCCCAGGCCGGTATTGCGCTGCACCACGAAATGCAGGTGCGGGCCTGAGCTGTTGCCGGTATTGCCCGACAACGCCAACGGCGCGCCCACCCCGACCCGCTGCCCTTCCCGTACGCTCACCGAACCTTTCTGCAAGTGCAGGTAGACGCCCATGGTCCCGTCATCGTGCAGCACCCGCACGAAGTTGCCCGAAGGGTCGTCCCCGCGGCCGGTCTGCTCGTTTTCGGTCTTGATGACCACGCCGCCCCGCGCCGCGATGATCGGCGTGCCCACGGGCATGGCAATGTCCATGGCGTAGCGGTTCTTCGGGCCGTAATGGCTATACTGGCCGTTGGCACCCTGGCTCAGCCGGAACGGCCCGCCACGCCACGGCAACGGGTACTGATAGGCCTGTGCCGCGCCTGCGGGGTCGCCCAGGGAATATTCGAACCTTGGGGTGTAGACCAGCGGCCTCCCGGGCGCAGTGGCCGTGAGCAGCGCCAGGCGCAGGTTGCTGCGCGCCGGCAGCACCCGGCGAATCGGCCGGCTCGGTGCCCCGCTGACGTTGCGAAGCCCGGCGAAACTCAACTCGATCTCCACCGGCGCATACAGGTCGTTGCGCACGAACACCGCGTCCGCGCCGTTCTGTTTCTTGATATCGAGGAATACCTGTCGCTCCAGGCGCTCGACCATGCGGTCGCGGAACACGAACACTTGGGCGCCCTTGCTGGGGCGGTCGCTATAGGACACCACGCCATTGGCGTCGGTGGATTTGTAGATCGTCATGGCCACGGCCGAGGTGGAGGCCAGGACAAGACCACAGGCAAACAGCAGGGGAGCGAGCATGGGCAAAGGTTCTGTCGAAAAATGAAGGCCTGCACAGCAGCCTAGCAGCTGGGATGGACCAGCGTAGTCGACGGATGTTTCAAAATTGGATCAACGCTCGGTGTTGGATCTTATGGCCCCATCGCGAGCAAGCTCGCTCCCACAGGGATCTTCAGTGTTCACTGAACCGAGTGTGGGAGCGAGCTTGCTCGCGATAGCGGACTCAAGGGCGCCGCCGAATCAAGCGCCAGGTACGAAGTGCTTCTGCGCGGTGCCGCGGGCGATCAGGCGGGAGATGTAGTCGAGTTTCTGCGGGTCTTTGTCGACGAAGCGGAACGTCAGTTGCAACCATTCGCTGTCGGGCGTCTGTTCATGGGCGACGATGGCGTGCAGGTAGCCGTTGAGACGCGCGGTCTCGGCGTTGTCGCCCTGCTCCATGTCCAGCACGGCGCTTTCGAGCACTTGTGGCAGGGTGTCGGTGCGCTTGACCACCAGCAGCGCTTCCTTGAGGCTCAGGGCCTTGATCACGCATTGCTGGGTGCCGCTGGACAGGCGCAACTGGCCCTGGCCGCGGTTGGCCGACGAAGCGGTGGCGGCTACCGGCGCCTTGACCGGTGGGCTGTTGAGCAAGCCACGGGCCGGGGCAGTAGCGGCGGCGGGAGCAGCGACCGGCTTGGCAAAAGGATTCACGACAGGGGCCGAAGCCACAGCGGCAACCGGAGCCTTGCCGCCCGTCAGGGCGCTCAGGGAGTCATTGCCGAACGCCGAGTTCATCTTGGTCGGGGCGCTGTTCATCAGCGTGTCGAGCTTGCCGACCTTATGCAGGGCCTGCTTGACCTTGGTCAGTAGCTGCTCGTTGGTGAACGGCTTGCTGACGTAGCCGGAAACGCCGGCCTGGATCGCCTGGACCACGTTTTCCTTGTCGCCGCGGCTGGTGACCATCACGAACGGCATGCCCTTGAGGTTGTCCTGCTGGCGACACCAGGTCAGCAGTTCCAGGCCGGACATTTCCGGCATTTCCCAATCGCACAACACCAGGTCGAACGCTTCGCGAGCCAGCAGGGCTTGGGCTTTCTTGCCGTTCACCGCGTCTTCGATGCGCACGCCCGGGAAGTAGTTGCGCAGGCACTTCTTCACCAGGTCACGAATGAACGAAGCATCGTCCACGACCAACACACTGACCTTACTCATCCAGATACACCTCTAAAAAATCCCGGCAAGCATACCGCTTTTACTGATGGCACATTGCCAAAAACCTTCAGTCACGCCGGGACTTTTCGTTCGCGGGGTGCTGCTTTCGATTAAAAAAAACCCAAAAAAAAGCCCGACCAGAAGGCCGGGCACTTTTCCTGGCAATCTTACTTATCGTCAGTTTCGCTCGGAACATTAGCAGTTTCGGACGAGGTGCCCTCAACTTCTTCCTTCATGCGCTTGAGTCCCAGATGCCGGACATCGGTGCCGCGCACCAGGTAGATGACAAGTTCCGAGATGTTGCGCGCATGATCGCCGATACGCTCCAGAGAACGCAGCACCCAGATGATGCTCAACACCCGGGAGATGGAGCGCGGGTCTTCCATCATGTAAGTCGCCAGCTCGCGTAGGGCGGTCTTGTATTCGCGGTCGATGATCTTGTCGTACTGGGCCACCGACAACGCCAGGTCGGCGTCGAAGCGGGCAAAGGCGTCCAGTGCATCGCGCACCATGTTGCGCACCTGGTCGCCAATGTGGCGAACCTCGACGTAACCGCGCGGCGCCTCGCCTTCTTCGCACAACTGAATGGCACGACGGGCGATCTTGGTGGCTTCGTCGCCGATCCGCTCAAGATCGATCACCGACTTGGAGATACTGATGATCAGGCGCAGGTCGGAAGCCGCCGGCTGACGACGGGCCAGGATACGCAGGCACTCCTCGTCGATGTTGCGCTCCATCTGGTTGATCTGGTCATCGATTTCACGCACCTGCTGGGCCAGGCCGGAGTCGGCCTCGATCAGCGCGGTCACCGCATCGTTGACCTGCTTTTCCACCAGCCCGCCCATGGCCAGCAAGTGACTGCGCACTTCCTCAAGCTCAGCGTTGAACTGTGCGGAAATGTGGTGAGTAAGGCCTTCCTTCGAAATCATCTTGTTCGCTCCGCGAAAGTTGCAAGCTTCAAGCTGCAAGCTTCAAGCAGTTAAATGTTGATCCTGATAGCGCAGTGCAGCTATGCAGCTGCCTCGACTAGCCGTAGCGACCGGTGATGTAGTCCTCGGTCTGCTTCTTGGCCGGATTGGTGAACAGCGTATCGGTATCGCCGAATTCCACCAGTTTGCCCATGTACATGAACGCGGTGTAGTCGGAAACCCGCGCCGCCTGTTGCATGTTGTGGGTCACGATGACGATGGTGAACTTGGACTTGAGCTCGTAGATCAGTTCTTCGACTTTCAGCGTCGAGATCGGGTCCAGGGCCGAGCAGGGTTCGTCGAGCAGCAGCACTTCCGGCTCCACGGCGATGGTGCGGGCGATCACCAGACGCTGCTGTTGACCGCCGGACAGGCCCAGGGCCGACTCATGCAGGCGGTCCTTGACCTCATCCCACAGCGCCGCGCCCTTGAGCGCCCATTCCACGGCTTCGTCGAGGATGCGCTTCTTGTTGATGCCCTGGATGCGCAAGCCGTAGACCACGTTCTCGTAGATGGTTTTCGGGAACGGGTTGGGCTTCTGGAACACCATGCCCACGCGACGACGCAGCTCGGCCACGTCTTCGCCCTTGCGGTAGATGTTGTTGCCGTAGAGGTTGATTTCCCCTTCGACGCGGCAGCCGTCCACCAGGTCGTTCATGCGGTTGAAGGTGCGCAGCAAGGTCGACTTGCCGCAGCCCGACGGGCCGATGAACGCGGTGACGCGCTGTTTCGGGATGTTCAGGCTGACGTCATACAGCGCCTGCTTCTCGCCGTAGAACAGGTTCAGGCCGGGCACTTCGATGGCGACGGTTTCCTGGGCCAGGTCCAGGCTCTGCTTGTCGCGGCCCAGGGCCGACATGTTGATGCCGTGTGTATGTGCTTCGTGTTGCATGGGAGGCTCCCTGTGCTAACAAATTCGGTTCGGTTAACCACTGCGTGGCCATGCCAATCTGTGTATGTGTGGGAGCGAGCCTGCTCGCGATTCAGGCGACTCGGTCTGGCTTTGAACCGAGGTGATGCCATCGCGAGCAGGCTCGCTCCCACAGAAAATCAATGTGCAATCAACTATCCAGTGCCTTGTACTTCTCGCGCAGGTGGTTACGGATCCACACCGCCGACAGGTTGAGCGTGGCGATCACCAGCACCAGCAGCAGCGCCGTGGCGTACACCAGCGGTCGCGCCGCTTCGACGTTCGGGCTCTGGAAGCCCACGTCATAGATATGGAAGCCCAGGTGCATGATCTTCTGGTCCAGGTGCAGGTACGGGTAGTTGCCGTCCAGCGGCAGCGACGGGGCCAGTTTCACCACGCCTACCAGCATCAACGGCGCCACTTCACCGGCGGCACGGGCCACGGCGAGGATCATGCCGGTCATCATCGCCGGGCTCGCCATGGGCAGGACGATTTTCCACAGGGTCTCGGCCTTGGTCGCGCCGAGGGCCAGGGAGCCTTCGCGCACGGTACGCGGGATCCGCGCCAGGCCTTCCTCGGTGGCCACGATCACCACCGGCACCGCCAACAGCGCCAGGGTCAGGGACGCCCAGAGCAGGCCCGGGGTACCGAAGGTCGGTGCCGGCAAGGCCTCGGGGAAGAACAAGCGGTCGACCGAACCACCCAGCACGTAGACGAAGAAGCCCAGGCCAAACACACCGTAGACGATGGCTGGAACGCCGGCGAGGTTGTTCACCGCGATGCGAATCAGGCGGGTCATCGGGCCCTGGCGGGCATATTCACGCAGGTAGACCGCCGCCAATACACCGAACGGCGTCACGATCATCGCCATGATCAGCGTCATCATCACGGTGCCGAAAATCGCCGGGAAGATGCCGCCTTCGGTGTTGGCTTCACGAGGGTCGTCGCTAAGGAATTCCCAGACCTTGCTGAAATAGAAACCGAGTTTGGTAAAGGTGCCCATGCCGTTCGGTTGATAGGCGTGTACTACCTTGCCGATACCGATTTCCACTTCCTTGCCGTTGGCATCGCGGGCGGTCAGGCTGTCGCGGTTGAATTGCGCATGCAGGTCGGACAGGCGCGCTTCGATATCCTTGTAACGGGCATTGAGTTCGGCACGCTCGCTTTCCAGGTCGGCTTGGGCGGCGGCGTCGAGCTTGCCGTCCAGCTCCAGTTTACGACCGTGCAGGCGGATGCGCTCCAGGCCAGCGTTGATTGCACCGATGTCGACTTTTTCCAGGGTCTTGAGCTCGGCGGCCAACTGGTTGACCCGCTGTACGCGAGCCTGCAGTTGCGGCCAGGCGGCCTCGCCTTCGGCGATGACCTTGCCGTCTTCCTTGACGTTGACCAGGTAGCCGTAGAAGTTGCCCCACTCACGGCGCTCGATCGCCATCAGTTCCGGCGGCGTGGTCTGGTTGGTCAGCCACTCGCCGACAATCCAGGTGAAGTCAGTACCGTTCAGGTCCCGGTTACCCACCTTGATCAGTTCGCGGGTCATGAACTCCGGGCCTTCGTCCGGCACCGGCAGGCCGGCACTTTTCAGGCGCTCGCGCGGCACTTCTTCTTTCTGTACGACTTCGCCGACCACCAGGTGCGCAGGCATGCCCGGCACGTTGTAGTTGGCATGGACCAGGTCCGCCGGCCAGAAGTGGCCCAGGCCGCGCACGGCGATCACCGCCAGCAGCCCAATGGTCATGATGACCGCGATGGACACCGCGCCACCGCTGATCCAGACGCCGGGGGCGCCGCTCTTGAACCATCCTTTCAGGGAGTTCTGTTTCACAGACTTCTACCTTTCTTAAAGCGACGAATATTTCTTGCGCAGACGCTGACGGATCAGCTCGGCGAGGGTGTTCATGACGAAGGTGAACAACAGCAACACCAGGGCCGACAGGAACAGCACGCGGTAATGGCTGCCGCCGACTTCCGACTCGGGCATCTCCACCGCCACGTTGGCCGCCAGGGTGCGCAAGCCTTCGAACAGGTTCATTTCCATGACCGGCGTGTTACCGGTGGCCATCAACACGATCATGGTCTCGCCCACCGCACGGCCCATGCCGATCATCAGCGCCGAGAAGATACCGGGGCTGGCGGTGAGGATGACCACGCGGGTCATGGTCTGCCACGGCGTGGCACCGAGGGCCAGGGAGCCCAGGGTCAGGCCGCGCGGCACGCTGAACACGGCGTCTTCGGCGATGGAGTAGATGTTCGGGATCACCGCGAAGCCCATCGCCAGACCGACCACCAGAGCGTTGCGCTGGTCGTAGGTGATGCCCAGGTCATGGGAGATCCACATGCGCATGTCGCCGCCGAAGAACCAGGCTTCCATGTACGGGCTCATGTACAGCGAGAGCCAGCCCACGAACAGGATCACCGGGATCAACAGGGCGCTTTCCCAGCCATCCGGCACTCTCAGGCGAATGGATTCCGGCAGGCGGCTGAAGACGAAACCGGCGACCAGGATGCCGATTGGCAGCAACATCAGCAGGCTGAAAATACCTGGCAGATGCCCTTCGACGTACGGCGCCAGGAACAGGCCGGCGAAGAAGCCGAGGATCACCGTCGGCATGGCTTCCATCAGTTCGATCACCGGCTTGACCTTGCGGCGCATGCCCGGGGCCATGAAATAGGCGGTGTAGATCGCCGCGGCGACCGCCAGCGGCGCGGCCAGCAGCATCGCGTAGAACGCCGCTTTCAGGGTACCGAAGGTCAGCGGCGAGAGGCTCAGCTTGGGTTCGAAGTCGGTATTGGCGGCGGTCGATTGCCAGACGTACTTGGGTTCGTCGTAGTTTTCATACCAGACCTTGCTCCACAGCGCGCTCCACGAAACTTCCGGGTGCGGGTTGTCCAGCGTCAGCGGTTGCAGCTTGCCGCCCTGTTCAACGATCAGGCGGTTGGCCCGTGGCGACATGCCGAACAGGCCTTGGCCATCGACCACCTGGTCCACCAACAAGGTGCGGTGGGCGGTGCTGTGGAACACACCAAGCTTGCCGGCCGCGTCGAGCGCAACGAAGCCCTTGCGACGCTCTTCGGCGCTGATTTCAACAATCGGCGTGCTGCCCATCTGGAACGTACGAATCTGTTTGAAGCGCAACTCGCCGTCCGGATCGCGGGCCATGAACCACTGGGCCAGGCCACCCTTGGAGTCGCCGATGATCAGCGAGATCCCGCCCACCAGCTGGGTGGCGGCGGTGACTTGGGCGTCGGCGTTCTCGAGCAGTTTGTAGCGGCCGTTGAGGCTCTTGTCCCGCAGGCTGAACACGTCGGCCTGGGCACGCCCGTTGACCACATACAGCCATTGCTGACGCGGGTCGACGAAGATGTTCTTCACCGGCTCGGTCATCTGCGGCAGGTCGATGCGGGTCTGCTCGCTGGTGACCTCACCGGTCATCATGTTTTCTTCGCTGGTGAGCGACAGCACTTGCAGCTGGGCACCGCTGGAGCCGGCCAGCAGCAGGGTCGAATCGGTGGCGTTGAGGCTGACATGTTCCAGGGCCGCGCCCTGTTCGTTCAATGCGATGGGCGTCTCGCCGTAAGGGTATTCGACGGCAGGCGAGATGGTTTTCTTGCCATCCGGGTAGCTGACCTTATAGGTGTGGCGGAATACCAGGGCCTGGCCGTTGGACAGACCGATTGCCACCAGCGGGCTGCCGGGCTGGTCTTCGCCAATGGCGGTCACGCTGGCGCCGGCCGGAATCGGCAGGTCGACGCGGCGCAGTTCGGCGCCACTGCTGAGGTCGAAGAACAGCGCCTGGCCCTTGTCGGAAATCCGCATGGCGACCTGGTTCTGTTCTTCGATGGAGATCATCAAGGGTTTGCCGGCGTCTTGCATCCAGGCCGGGGTGATCGAGTCCTTGGCGGTCAGGTCCGCGCCCTGGAACAGGGGCAGCACCACGTAGGCCAGGAAGAAGAAGATCAACGTAATGGCAGCCAGGACAGCGAGGCCGCCGACCAGCACGTACCAGCGGGTCAGGCGATCCTTGAGCGCGCGAATACGGCGCTTGCGTTGCAGCTCAGGCGTATTGAAGTCAATGCGCTTGGGAGGGGAAGTCGTAGTCATTGTGGAATTGGCCAGATCATTCATGCGCACACCCTAGCGATCCTGTATGACAGAAAGATGACAATGCAGTGACGCAACAAATCCGCCGCCGAGGGAACCGGCAGCGGACAGGAATTTGGGGTTGTGGGACAGCTTGCTCGCAAAGTCAGTCAACATCCCTGTTGAATGCACTGACCTCTTCGCGAGCAAGCCCGCTCCCACAGGAGTCCGGACTTCGGCCCGGGCTCAGGTATTACTTCTTGGCGACGCTGCCGCCTTCCGACAGACCCAGGTCAGCCAGTGCCTTGGCGGCTACTTTGGCTGGCAACGGGATGTAACCGTCCTTGACTACAACTTCCTGGCCTTGCTTGGACAGGACCAGCTTCACGAACTCGGCTTCCAGCGGGGCCAGAGGCTTGTTCGGTGCCTTGTTGACGTAAACGTAGAGGAAGCGCGACAGCGGGTACTTGCCGTTCAGGGCGTTTTCTTCGGTGTCTTCGATGAACTCAGTGCTGCCTTTCTTGGCCAGGGCCACGGTCTTCACGCTGGCGGTCTTGTAGCCGATGCCCGAGTAACCAACGCCGTTCAGCGAAGAGCTGATCGACTGCACGACCGAAGCCGAGCCTGGTTGTTCGTTGACGTTTGGCTTGTAGTCGCCTTTGCACAGGGCTTCTTCCTTGAAGTAGCCGTAGGTGCCGGATACCGAGTTACGACCGAACAGTTGCACTGGCTTGTTGGCCAGGTCGCCGGTCACACCCAGGTCGCCCCAGGTTTTCACGTCGGCTTTCGCGCCGCACAGGCGAGTCGACGAGAAGATCGCATCGACCTGTTCCATGGTCAGGTGCTGGATCGGGTTGTCCTTGTGTACGAATACTGCCAGGGCGTCCACGGCAACCGGGATAGCGGTTGGCTTGTAGCCGTACTTCTGTTCGAAGGCTTGCAGCTCGTTGTCCTTCATCTTGCGGCTCATCGGGCCCAGGTTGGAGGTGCCTTCGGTGAGCGCAGGTGGCGCGGTGGAGGAACCGGCGGCCTGAATCTGGATGTTTACGTTCGGGTATTCTTTCTTGTAGTTCTCGGCCCACAAGGTCATCAGGTTGGCCAGGGTATCGGAGCCGACGCTGGACAGGTTGCCCGATACACCAGTGGTCTTGGTGTAGCTCGGGATCGCAGGGTCAACAGCGGCAACCGCGTTGGCAGTCGCAACGCCAGCAGCGACAAAAGTCATTGCCGCCATCAAACGCTTCAGTTTCATGCCTTACTCCTAGCAGATAGGGTGTGTTAAGTCGGCCAAGTATCGGTAAGCCGTGTGAACACTCTATGGCTGAAATATGACAATTGGATGAAAGGCCAGTATCGAGTTTTGCAGGATGATTCTGTGGCGTTCCCCATCGCGAGCAAGCTCGCTCCCACAGGGGCTTTGCGGTGAACGCAGAACCCTTGTGGGAGCGAGCTTGCTCGCGATGAGGCCAGACCTAGCGCCCCTTCTTCCAGAGATAACCGCCCACCACAACCCCGATCCCACAGATGGCCGCTACGTAATACGCCGGCCCCATCGAGCTCTCTTTCAACAGCAGGGTCACGATCATCGGCGTCAATCCGCCGAAGATTGCATAGGCCAGGTTGTAGGAGAACGACAAGCCGCTGAAACGCACCACGGCCGGGAAAGCATTGACCATGACATAAGGCACCGCGCCGATGGTACCTACCAGCAAGCCACTCAAGGCATACAGCGGGAACAGCCATTCGGGGTGATCGAACAGGCAGTGGTAGAAGGTCCAGAAGGTGATCAACAGCAAACCACTGCCGAAGACAAACACCCGGCCGGCGCCGAAACGGTCGGCCAGCACACCCGCACCGATGCAACCGAAACTCAGGAACACGATCGCCAGGCTGTTGGCCTGCAACGCAGTGGTCGGACTGAAGTGGTACACCGTCTGCAGCACGGTCGGTGTCATCAGGATGACCACAATGACGCCGGCCGACAGCAGCCAGGTCAACAGCATGGAAATGGCGATGGCGCCGCGGTGATCACGCAGCACGGCCCGCAGCGGCACTTCCTCTGCCAGGGCCTTGCGCAGTTGCAGCTCGGCGAACACCGGGGTTTCGTGCAACCAGCGGCGCAGATACACCGAAAACAGCCCGAACACGCCACCCAGCAGGAACGGGATCCGCCAGGCGTAATCGGCCACTTCCACCGGTGTATAAATGCTGTTGATCGCCGTGGCGACCAGCGACCCCAACAAAATCCCCGCCGTCAGGCCGCAGGTCAGCGTGCCGCAGGCATAGCCGATGTGGCGCGCCGGAACGTGTTCGGAAACGAATACCCAGGCGCCCGGCACTTCCCCGCCGATGGCCGCGCCCTGGATCACCCGCATCAGCAACAGCAGGATGGGCGCCCACATGCCGATCTGTGCATAAGTGGGCAGCAGGCCCATGATCAGGGTCGGCACCGCCATCATGAAAATGCTCAGGGTGAACATCTTCTTGCGCCCCAGCAGGTCACCGAAGTGAGCCATGACGATCCCGCCCAGCGGCCGGGCCAGGTAACCGGCGGCAAAAATGCCGAACGTCTGCATCAAGCGCAGCCACTCGGGCATTTCGGCAGGGAAGAACAATTTGCCGACCACGGTGGCAAAGAACACGAAAATGATGAAATCGTAGAACTCCAGCGCACCGCCCAAGGCAGAAAGCGACAGGGTCTTGTAATCGTTGCGGGTCAATGGACGTGCCGGTTGTGCGGGCGTCGCCGTGCTCGAAGGCGCAGTGGTCATGGCAAGGGCTTCTCTTATAGTTGGTTCTGCAACCCTGTTGACACGGGTTGGGGGCCTGGGCAGGTCCGGCACGATAGCAAATTGTTCGAAAAAGCACATAGAGGTGCGTATTTGATAGTCAAAATCAGAACCGAGTGGTCGTCTCGACGTCTATGGCCCGATATACTCGCAACCTTGCAGTACTCTGTAAGGGGTTGCTGTGCGAAAACGTCGTTGGTGGTGTAGTACCAAAACCAGCCGGTTTCGCAGAGTTTCCCTTTGGCACGCCTTTACGAAAAACGTGACGAACGCAGTATGTTCGGGCTGAATCGTTTTTTACAAAGACGGCTATTCACCTGAAGTACAAGACAGCGTTACGGGTCAGAGGCCCCCCCGGCATGATAGAGCTCGAACAAGAAGATCCAATCCCGCAAGGCGACCTGGCCCTGCAAATCACCGCGCTCCCTCGCGAGACCAACGGCTTCGGCGATATTTTCGGCGGCTGGCTGGTGTCCCAGATGGACCTGGCCGGTACCGCCATGGCCAGCAAAGTGGCCGGCGGACGCGTGGCCACCGTGGCGATCGATCGCATGGCGTTCCTCGTGCCGGTGGCAGTGGGGGCGCAGCTTTCCTTTTATACCCAGGCGCTGGAAATCGGCCGCAGTTCGATCCAGATGATGGTCGAAGTCTGGAGCGACGACCCGCTGTCCAGTGAATGGCGCAAGGTGACCGAGGCGGTATTTGTCTTCGTCGCCATCGACGGCAGCGGTCGCACCCGCTCGGTTCCGCCGCGCGCCCGTTAAACACGGCGGCCGTTTTGCGGTCCATTGCAGTCCCTGTTCCCGAGCGAGATTTGCAACATGCCTACGCCCAACGTCGAAGCCGTCAAACTGGATGAACTGAACGCCTGGCGCATCCGCCACGGCCAGGCCGAGTTGCTGGTGGCCCAACAAGGCGCGCATATCCTCAGTTATCAAGTGGACGGCCAGCCGCCGCTGATCTGGCTCAACGACCAGGCCACGTTCAAGGCCGGCAAGAGCATCCGCGCGGGCGTGCCGGTGTGCTGGCCGTGGTTCGGCAACCTGACGCGCAACCCCGACAGCGTACAGGCCATGCGCGTGAGCAACGATCCGGCCACCGCCCACGGCCTGGTGCGGACGATGGATTGGGAGTTGAAGGGCATCGAAGCCGAAGGCGCAAGCCTCAAGGTGGAATTCGTGCTGCCCTACCCCGAGAACGGCCTTGCGGGCTGGCCTCATCAGGTCGACCTGACGCTGGCCATCGTGATGGACGAGCAACTGCATATCCGCCTCACCAGCCATAACCGTGGCAGCGAAACCGTCAGCCTCAGCCAGGCGCTGCACAGCTACTTTGCCGTGAGCGACGTGCGCAACGTGCAGGTCGAAGGGGTCGATGGCCTGAGCTACATCGAGACCCTGGACGACTGGAAAACCGTCACCCAGGCCGGCAACCTGCACTTTGCTGGCGAGACCGACCGCATCTACCTCGATACCCCGCCAAAGCTGAGCATCATCGACCCGCAGTGGGAACGCCGGATCGAGCTGACCAGCAGCGGCTCACGTTCGGCGGTGATCTGGAACCCCTGGACCGAACGCGCCAAGGCCTTCAGCGACATGGCCGACGACGGCTGGCAGCGCATGCTGTGCATCGAGACGGCGAACGTGATGGACGATGTGGTGACGTTGTTGCCGCAGGCCAGCCATACCCTGGGCGTGAGCATCGGCAGCAAGCCGCTCTAAGCCACACCAAAAAAACCTGTGGGAGCGAGCTTGCTCGCGATAGCGCCATGACAGTCAACATCAGCGTCGACTGACACACCGCCATCGCGAGCAAGCTCGCTCCCACATTGGGATTTGTGTCAGGCCAACAGGCCTATTACAAATCCGCCTCCTGCACCACCCGCACCTTCTCCGCCTCCAGCGCATACGCCGCACTCGCCAGATCGTTGTCGACTTTTTCGATCTTCAGCGTGCCGGTCACCCACAGCGGTGTATAGATGTCATCCAGCTTCAGGCCCTTGGGATAGCGCACCAGCACCAACTGATTTGGCGGTGGCGGTGGGACGTGGATGCAGGCGCCAGGGTAAGGCACCAGGAAAAACAGCGTGCTGCGGCCCTTGGCGTCGGTTTCCAGCGGCACCGGGTAACCACCGATGCGGATATGCTTGTCGTTCATCGACGCCACGGTCTTGGTCGAATACATCACCGCCGGCAAGCCTTTGCTTTGCTTCAGGCCACCTTTTTCGGTGAAGGTGCCATTGGCTTCGGGGGAGTCGTGGTCGATCTCGGGCATGGCCTCGAGGGCTTTCTGGTCCGACTTGGGCATCAGTTCGAGCCAGTCGGTTTCCGGCAGCTCGGCAGCATGGGCCAGGCCACTGCCCAGCAGAAGAAGGGTCAACACTAGACGGCGCATGAAAGGGCTCGGCAATGAGTGGAAAGTGAAACGCCGAGCATTCTAGCCCCCTCTGCGCGCCAGGCAGAGAGGGCTTTGTCGCATTTGAATCAGTTTCTTTTGATCAGGCCGTAGATCACCAGCAATACCACCGCGCCCACCAGGGCCCCGATGAAACCAGCACCTTGGCCGGCCTGGTAGATACCCAGGGCCTGGCCGCCGTACGTGGCCGCCAACGAACCGCCGATACCGAGCAGGATGGTCATGATCCAGCCCATGCTGTCATCGCCCGGTTTCAGGAAGCGTGCCAGCAGGCCAACGATCAAGCCGATAAAAATGGTTCCGATGATTCCCATGGCATTGCCCTCTGGTTGGATAGCTATGCCAAAGCCTAGACAGACTTTGGCACTTAGCCATGAGAGAGATTAGCCGACGAATGGTTCCACCGATGTTGCAGATTATTGCTCGGCGATCAGCGTCTCGACCTTGATGATCTGCTGCGCCAACGTCGCCCGGTCCGCGCAACGCAGGTTGGCGTGACCGACCTTGCGCCCGGCCTTGAACGCCTTGCCATAGTGATGCAAATGGCAGTCAGCGATCGACAGGACTTTCTCGCTGTCCGGCACCTTGCCGATGAAGTTGAGCATCGCGCTCTCACCGACCTTGGCGGTCGACCCCAGCGGCAGCCCGGCCACCGCCCGCAGGTGGTTTTCGAACTGGCTGCACTCGGCGCCTTCGGTGGTCCAGTGCCCGGAGTTGTGTACCCGAGGGGCGATTTCGTTGGCCTTGAGGCCGCCGTCCACTTCAAAGAACTCGAACGCCATCACGCCGACATAATCGAGCTGCTTGAGCACCCGGCTGGAATAGTCTTCGGCCAGGGCCTGCAACGGATGATCGGTGCTGGCGACGGACAGCTTGAGGATGCCGTCCTTGTGGGTGTTGTGCACCAGCGGATAGAAACGGATTTCACCGTCACGGGCACGCACGGCGATCAGCGAGACTTCCCCGGTGAACGGCACGAAGCCTTCCAGCAGGCAGGCCACGCTGCCGAGTTCGGCGAACGTACCGACCACGTCTTCAGGCTTGCGCAGGACTTTCTGGCCCTTGCCGTCGTAACCCAGGGTACGGGTCTTGAGCACGGCAGGCAGGCCGATGGCAGCGACGGCGGCGTCCAGGTCGGCCTGGGACTGAATGTCGGCAAAAGCCGGCGTGGGAATGCCCAGGTCCTTGAACATGTTCTTTTCGAACCAGCGGTCGCGGGCGATCCGCAAGGCTTCGGCGCTCGGGTAGACCGGGACGAACTGGGACAGGAAAGCCACGGTCTCGGCCGGGACGCTTTCGAACTCGAAGGTCACCAGGTCAACTTCATCAGCCAATTGACGCAGGTGATCCTGGTCGCCGTAGTCGGCCCGCAGGTGCTCACCCAACGCGCTAGCACAGGCGTCCGGCGCCGGGTCCAGGAAAGCGAAGTTCATCCCCAGCGGCGTACCTGCCAGGGCCAACATGCGACCCAACTGGCCGCCACCGATTACACCGATCTTCATTCGTCAACAACCTCAGGCAATGCGTGGGTCTGGATTGTCCAGGACGCTGTCTGTCTGCTCAGCGCGGAATTTTTTCAGCACGGTATGAAATTGTGGATGCTTGGCGCCCAGGATGCTCGCCGACAACAGGGCCGCGTTGATCGCGCCAGCCTTGCCGATGGCCAGGGTCGCGACCGGGATGCCGGCTGGCATCTGCACGATCGACAGCAACGAATCGACGCCCGAAAGCATCGCAGACTGGACCGGCACGCCCAGCACCGGCAGGTGGGTCTTGGCCGCACACATGCCTGGCAAATGGGCGGCGCCACCGGCACCGGCGATGATCACCTCGATGCCACGCGCCTCGGCCTCTTCGGCGTACTGGAACAGCAGGTCCGGGGTACGGTGGGCGGAGACCACTTTCACCTCGTAAGGGATGCCGAGCTTTTCCAGCATATCGGCGGTGTGGCTAAGGGTGGACCAATCGGACTTGGAGCCCATGATCACGCCAACCAGTGCACTCATCGTCGTGCCTCTTCTCTCTGGGCGCCCGCAGGCGCGTCAAAAAACAACAAGCCACGCAGGAAACCGGCGTGGCTTGTTGTACGAATTATGGCCGGGCAAGCCGACCGAAGGCCGGGCAGTATACCGAAAATGGTGCGTTAAACGCACTTTCGCCGACCATCTGTCATTTGCGATGAAGTGGCGGTTTTATTGACTCTCAGGTCAGCGTCGGAACACCACAAATCCCCTGTGGGAGCGAGCTTGCTCGCGATAGCGATAGGTCAGTCAATGCAACTGTGAATGTCAGTCCGTCATCGCGAGCAAGCTCGCTCCCACAAGGGCTCGGTGGTGCCCCTGATATCAGTGACATCCCACAAAGGGGACTGCGTTGGATTCAAGATCCAATAGCACCCTGCGCCACGCCGCCTTCGAGCTTGCGCCACAACAACCGCACATTGGCCTTGCGCACCAGGGCGCAGCGGTACAAGCGGATCTCCAACGGCACGTGCCATTGCGGGCCGCCGCAGATCACCAGTTCGCCCCGGGCCAGTTCGGCGCGTACGCTCAGGTGCGGCACCCAGGCGATACCCAGGCCTTCCAGGGCCATGCTCTTGAGGCTGTCGGCCATGGCCGTCTCGTAGATCGTGGTGAATCGCAGCGCCCGCTGGCGCAACAACTGGTTGACCGAACGCCCGAGGAAGGCCCCGGCGCTGTAGGCCAGCAGCGGCACGCTGGCCTCGCCTTCAGGGTCGAACAGCGGCTTGCCATCGGCATCGGCGGCGCACACCGGGAGCATCTCGGTCTGGCCCAGGTGCAGCGACGGGAAAATCTCCGGGTCCATCTGCATGGCCGAATCCGGATCGTAGAAGGCCAGCATCAGGTCGCAGCCCCCTTCACGCAAGGCGTGGACAGCATCGCCGACGTTGGTCGCCACCAGCCGCGTGGCGATGTTCATCCCTTCGTTGCGCAACTGGGCGATCCAGCGCGGGAAGAAACCCAGCGCCAGGGAGTGGGCGGCGGCCACTTGTATGACTTCGCCCTGTCCGCCCTCCAGGTGATGCAAATGGCGCAACACTTCACCCAGTTGCTCGACCACCGTGCGCGCCGTCACCAGGAACAACTGCCCCGCCGCCGTCAGCTCGACGGGCGTGCGCGAACGGTTGACCAGGGTCAGCCCCAGCGCCGCCTCGAGGCTGCGGATTCGCCGGCTGAAGGCCGGTTGCGTCACGAAACGCCGCTCGGCCGCCTGGGAGAAACTGCGGGTAGCGGCCAGGGCACTGAAGTCCTCAAGCCATTTGCTTTCAAGATTCATCACGCCTCCCTTAAACGCACCAAAACAGGTCACACGTTCGTCGCACCGCCGACGTCACGCCGACATTATGCCGAATATGCATAGGCCAGTGCTTAACAGCATTGGCCCTATTTTTTTCCAGAGCCTAGGATTCGCAGCGTTCCGGCTCAGACCGGGTCCTTATCGAGATGATTTCCATCATGTCCTCCGCTGCATCATTCCGCACAGAAAAAGACCTGCTTGGCGTACTCGAAGTACCAGCACAAGCGTATTACGGCATCCAGACCCTGCGAGCGGTAAACAACTTCCGTCTCTCCGGCGTCCCGATCTCGCATTACCCCAAGCTGGTGGTCGGTCTGGCAATGGTCAAGCAGGCCGCCGCTGACGCCAACCGCGAACTGGGCCAGCTCAGCGAAGCCAAGCACGCAGCCATCAGTGAAGCCTGTGCACGATTGATCCGCGGCGATTTCCACGAAGAATTCGTGGTGGACATGATCCAGGGCGGCGCCGGCACGTCGACCAACATGAATGCCAACGAAGTCATCGCCAACATCGCACTGGAGGCCATGGGCCACCAGAAAGGCGAGTACCAGTACCTGCACCCCAACAACGACGTGAACATGGCGCAGTCCACCAACGACGCCTACCCAACCGCGATCCGCCTGGGTCTGCTGCTGGGCCACGACGCGTTGCTGGCCAGCCTCGACAGCCTGATCCAGGCGTTCGCGGCCAAAGGTGAAGAATTCAGCCACGTCCTGAAAATGGGCCGCACCCAGCTGCAAGACGCCGTGCCGATGACCCTCGGCCAGGAATTCCGCGCCTTCGCCACCACCCTGAGCGAAGACCTGGCGCGCCTGAAAACCCTGGCGCCTGAACTGCTCACTGAAGTGAACCTTGGCGGCACCGCCATCGGCACCGGCATCAACGCCGACCCGCGCTACCAGGCCCTGGCCGTACAGCGCCTGGCAACCATCAGCGGCCAGCCGCTGGTTCCGGCCGCCGACCTGATCGAAGCCACCTCCGACATGGGCGCCTTCGTGCTGTTCTCCGGCATGCTCAAGCGCACTGCGGTCAAGCTGTCGAAGATCTGCAACGACCTGCGCCTGCTGTCCAGCGGCCCGCGCACCGGCATCAACGAAATCAACCTGCCGGCTCGCCAGCCAGGCAGCTCGATCATGCCCGGCAAGGTCAACCCGGTGATCCCGGAAGCGGTCAACCAGGTGGCATTCCAGATCATCGGCAACGACCTGGCCCTGACCATCGCGGCCGAAGGCGGCCAACTGCAACTGAACGTGATGGAACCGCTGATCGCCTTCAAGATCTTCGACTCGATCCGCCTGCTGCAACGGGCCATGGACATGCTGCGCGAGCACTGCATCGTCGGCATCACCGCCAACGAAGCGCGCTGTCGTGAACTGGTCGAGCACTCGATCGGCCTGGTCACCGCCCTGAACCCGTACATCGGCTATGAAAACGCCACCCGCATCGCCCGTATTGCCCTGGAAAGTGGCCGCGGCGTGCTGGAACTGGTGCGCGAAGAAGGCTTGCTCGACGACGCCATGCTCGACGACATCCTGCGCCCGGAAAACATGATTGCTCCGCGTCTGGTCCCGCTCAAGGCGTGATCGACACGACACCGCTCACCAGGTCGAGGGACTAGACACCTCTCACCTTTTGAGGGCTTGGGGATCTTCCCCAAGCCCTTTTTTTAATTGATAGCAGCAAAGGATGACTGAACCTGTGGGAAGGAACCTGCTCGCGATAAACGACGACGTGCTGCCCGTAGTAAACCGCGTCGCCAGCCAACGCGAGCAGGCTCTCGCCCATAAAAACCTGACCGAAAGGCCAGGTGTTTCAAAGGATTCGTTTCGTCGGACGCACCACAACTGTGCAGACGGGCACCGCGCTGATAGGTATAGTGCCGCCCCTCTTCGCATGAGTGATCGTCTGCAGCGAGATCCTTAAACATGCGAAAACCGAACTAATAACAACCCGCAAAAATGGACCGGGACGAAACATTGCCTCACCTGTCGCGCTGCGCGCCGACCGATGTAACGCGATATTTCAAATGGCCAGCATTTGCTTAAACAAAAAACAGCGAGGAATACTCATGCTCGAAGTCATCAACGACTTCCTTTCAGGGAAAGTGCTGATCCTGCTCATTGTCGGGCTCGGTGGCTACTTCACGATCCGCTCGCGTTTCGTCCAGTTCCGTCATTTCTTTCACATGTTCACGGTGTTCCGTGACAGTCTGAAAAGCAGCACTGACCAGCTCAGTTCCTTCCAGGCCCTGATGCTCAGCCTGGCTGGCCGTGTCGGCGCGGGCAACATCGCCGGTGTCGGCATCGCCGTGACCCTGGGTGGTCCTGGTGCGGTGTTCTGGATGTGGGTGACTGCCCTGGTCGGCATGTCCAGCAGCTTCTTCGAATGCTCCCTCGGCCAGCTCTACAAGCGCTGCGACTCCGAAGGCCAGTTCCGTGGCGGCCCGTCCTACTACATCCAGCACGGCCTGCAGAAACGCTGGTTGGGCATGATCATGGCGTTCCTGCTGCTGATCACCTTCGGCTTCGCCTTCAACGGCCTGCAAGCCCACGCGGTCACGCACTCCCTGAACAACGCCTTCGGCCTCGACACCACCTACACCGGCCTGGGCCTGGCGGTGCTGCTGGGTCTGGTGTTCATCGGTGGGATCAAGCGTATCGCCAAGGTTGCCGACCTGCTGGTACCGGTCAAGACCCTGGTGTACATCGGTGTGACCATCTACGTGATCGTGCTGCAATTCGACCACGTACCGGCCATGCTGGCGACCATCGTCAGAAGCGCCTTCGGCCTGGACCAGGCCTTTGGCGGCCTGATCGGCAGTGCCATCGTCATGGGCGTCAAGCGTGGCGTGTTCGCCAACGAAGCCGGCCTGGGCAGTGCGCCTAACGTAGCCGCCGTCGCGTCGGTCGAGCACCCGGTAGCACAGGGTGTGGTACAGGCGTTCAGCGTGTTCCTGGACACCTTCGTGATCTGCACCTGCACCGCGCTGCTGATCCTGCTGTCGGGCTTCTACACCCCAGGCTTCGAAGGCGACGGCATTGCCCTGACCCAGAACTCCCTGGCGGCCGTCGTGGGTGACTGGGGCCGGATGTTCATCTCCGTGGCCCTGGCGCTGTTTGTCTTCACCTCGATCCTCTACAACTACTATCTGGGCGAGAACAACCTGCGCTTCATGCTGGGTGAGAACCGCAAGGCCCTGATCGCCTACCGCGCACTGGTCCTGGTCCTGATTTTCTGGGGCGCCATCGAAAACCTCAGCACCGTGTTCGCCTTCGCCGACATCACCATGACTCTGCTGGCGTTCGTGAACCTGATCGCGCTGTTCCTGCTGTTCAAGGTCGGCATGCGCATCCTGCGTGACTACGATGACCAACGTGCGGCCGGCATCAAGACCCCTGTCTTCGATTCCAGCAAGTTCCCGGACCTGGATCTGGACCGCAATGCTTGGCCGGCCAACCCATCGGCGCCGGTCACCAAGCCTGACGCCGCTGTTGCTGGCGCGACCGCAGCGCAACGCTGATCGGTAGAAGCTGTTTGGAAAAAACCGGGCGCATCCCCTGCGCCCGGCGTGACACAGCCTAAGGTCGGCGTCATGCTCGACCTTATGTTGTGGCAGCTAACCCAAGCTGCCGTTTTCGTCCTCGGAGAACAACCCCATGAATGGCTCGACCTACCCTGCCGCCCAGCACGTCATGGTGCTCTATACCGGCGGCACCATCGGCATGCAGGCCAGCGCCCACGGCCTGGCCCCGGCATCCGGTTTCGAAGCGCGGATGCGCGATTACCTGCACAGCCAGCCTGAACTCGTCGTCCCGCAATGGCGCTTCCGGGAAATGTCGCCGCTGATCGACAGCGCCAACATGACCCCAGCCTATTGGCAACAACTGCGCGAAGCGGTGGTCGATGCCGTGGACGTGCAGGGCTGCGACAGCGTGCTGATCCTGCACGGCACCGACACCCTGGCCTACAGCGCCGCGGCGATGAGCTTCCAACTGCTGGGCCTGCATGCGCGGGTCTGCTTCACCGGTTCCATGCTGCCCGCCGGCGTGACCGACAGCGACGCCTGGGAAAACCTCAGCGGCGCGCTGGTCGCTCTAGGCCAGGGTCTGGCGCCGGGCGTGCACCTGTACTTCCACGGTGAGCTGCTGGCGCCAACCCGTTGCGCGAAGGTGCGCAGCTTCGGTCGTCACCCGTTCAAGCGCCTCGAACGCCAGGGCGGCGGCGTCAAAGCCTCCTCGCTGCCGGCGCAGTTGAATTACAACCAGCCCAAGCAACTGGCGAACATCGCGGCGCTGCCGCTGTTTCCCGGCATCAGCGCCGAGATCCTGGACGGCCTGCTGGGCAGCGGCATCCAGGGCCTGGTGCTGGAATGCTACGGCAGCGGCACCGGGCCGAGCGACAACCCGGCCTTCCTCGCCAGCCTCGAGCGGGCGCGGGACAGCGGCGTGGTAGTCGTGGCAGTGACCCAATGCCATGAAGGTGGCGTCGAGCTGGACGTTTACGAAGCTGGCAGTCGCTTGCGTGGCGTTGGCGTGCTGTCCGGCGGCGGCATGACCCGCGAAGCCGCGTTCGGCAAGTTGCACGCCTTGATTGGCGCAGGGCTGCCGGTGGAAGAGGTTCGGCGGCTGGTAGAGCTGGACCTGTGTGGCGAGCTGAGCTGAGCTTAGACGCTGCAAAACCTGTGGAGCAAAGCTTGCTCGCGATGCAGGCGACACAGATCAACTGTAAGGTCGCGTCATCGTTCTTCGCGAGCAAGCTTTGCTCCCACAGGTCTACTCCCACATTAGAGGTTGTGTTGAACCTTCGATTTTCACCCGGCATATAACTTGCTCCGTTTCCAACCTTCCCCAGGCTGGAAACGGACATGCTTCATTCCCACCTCACCACCCTCAACGCCGTCTCCCTGGTGCTGAGCACCTTCAAGAACCAAGGGCTGTCCAGTGAGGCATTGCTGGCCGGCAGCGGCATCAGCGCGGCGGACCTGAGCCGGGCCGATACGCGCATCACCACCAACCAGGAGATGCAGGTCTGCGCCAACGCCGTGGCGCTCAAGCGCGACATCGGCCTGGAGCTGGGCCTGCGCATGCACGTTTCGTCCTACGGCATGCTCGGCTATGCCCTGCTCACCAGTGCCACCTTAGGTGACGCCTTGCGCCTGGCGCTGCGCTATCCGGCGCTATTGGGAACACTCTTCGAACTGAACCTGGACGATGACGGCCAGTACATCTGGTTCAGCGCCAGCGATTATCGGGAGAACCCGGCCCTGGCGGTGTTCAATGCCGAGTTCTGCATGGTTTCGCTGAGGGTCATCTGTAACGACCTCCTTGGTCATGCACTGCCCTTGCGTGCGGCACGCTTCGAACATCCGGCGCCCGATTACCAGGCGCGCTACGCCGCGCTCTTCGATTGCCCGGTACGCTTCGACAGCGTCGATAACGCGTTCGCCTTCGAGCGCCACTGGCTCGACCAACCCCTGCCCCTGGCCGACCCCATCACCCATCACGCCATGGCCGAACGTTGCCGCCGGCAGAACACCGAATTCACCGGGCGCCAGGCCTGGCTGGGACGGATCCGCCAGTTGCTCGACGCCCAACTGAACGCCGCCCCCGGGCTGGAAGGCCTGGCCGAGCAGATGAACTGCTCGGCGCGCACCTTGCGCCGCCACCTCAAGGACCTGGGCTGCAGCTACCAGGAACTGCTGGACGAACTGCGCTTCGAACGGGCCAAGCAGATGCTCTGCGAGGACCAATTGCCGATCTATCGAATCGCCGAACGACTGGGCTTCAGCGAAACCGCCAGCTTCCGCCACGCCTTCGTGCGCTGGAGCGGCGTGGCGCCAAGCCAGTTCAGGGCCTGATGTGGGAGCAAGGCTTGCCCGCGATGGCGTCAGACCAGACACATCCTGCTCCAACATTCCAAGTCGGATCTACTCCTGCTGTCCTAGCCTTGAACTAAAGGACAGATTAAGGATGATCACTTGTGACAACACAGCCTCATTCCCAACAGTTACGTTCCGGACGTTATTCGCAGTCTGGACACATCTATTTACTGACCGTGAATACGCGCGGCCGCGAGCCGCTTTTTGGCCGCTTCGAGACCGGACGCTTAGTAGTCGATGCCTTCCGAAAGGCTCAGGAAGAACAATTTGCCCATTCGTTGGCCTGGGTGGTGATGCCAGACCATTTTCACTGGCTGATCGAATTGCAGGGTATAGAACTCTCCAAGCTGATCGCGCGAACAAAGTCTCGGACCACGGTTGTCTTCAATCGATTGACGCAGCGGGAAGGATCGCTTTGGCAGGAGGGATTTCATGACCGAGCCATTCGCAAGGAGGAGGATCTGCAAACCGTCGCTCGATATATCGTGGCAAACCCTCTGCGAGCCGGTTTAGTTAAGAAAATAGGGGACTACCCATTGTGGGACGCGATATGGGTCTGATCCGATTTAAGCTGCGTTCATGATGGCCTCATCGCGGGCAAGCCTTGCTCCCACAGAGCAACGCCTTGAGCGCTATAGGGCAGGGCTTACTCCCTCAAAAGCAGCCTATGGAATACCTGTGGGAGCAAGGCTTGCCCGCGATGGCAATATGACTAGCGCCGCAAAAACGCCTGATGCAACGCATCCACCGTCTCGAAGTGATATGCCGGGCCCTCGGCGCTGAGTTCTTCATGGCTGCCAAACCCATACCCCACCGCCGCCGCATCCAGGCCGTTGCTGCGGGCGCCGATCAGGTCGTGTTTGCGGTCGCCGATCATCAGGGTGGTGGCCGGGTCGAGGCCTTCTTCGGCCAGCAGGTGAGCGATCAGCTCGATTTTGTTGGTGCGGGTGCCGTCCAGTTCGCTGCCGTAGATCACCTTGAAGTGCCGGGCGAAGTCGAAGTGGCGGGCGATTTCCCGGGCGAACACCCAAGGTTTGGAGGTGGCGATGTACAACTGGCGCCCCTGGCCGCCCAAGGTTTCCAGCAGTGGCATCACGCCGTCGAAGACGCGATTTTCGTATAGGCCGGTGACCTTGAAGCGTTCGCGATAGAAATTCACCGCCTCCCAGGCCTTCGCTTCATCGAAGTCGTAAAACTGCATGAAGGCCTGCAACAGCGGCGGACCGATGAAATGCTCGAGGCGGGTCAGGTCGGGTTCGTCGATGCCCAGTTTGCTCAAGGCGAACTGGATCGAACGGGTGATGCCCTCGCGGGGGTCGGTGAGGGTGCCGTCGAGGTCGAAGAGTACAGTCTGGTAGTGCATGGCTGTTCCTGGGCAATATCACTGAATTGTGAGTGCTTCGCACTCAAGCGGGAGCAAGCTCCCTCGCCACGATGAACCTCATCAGGGCTGGTCGTAGCCTTCAGCCAGGTGCAGGTCCTTGAGCTTCACGTAGTTCGCCGCGCTGTAGGTGAAGAAGGCGCGCTCCTTGTCCGTCAGCGGCCTGGCCTGCTTCACCGGGCTGCCCACATATAAAAAGCCGCTTTCCAGGCGCTTGCCCGGCGGTACCAGGCTGCCGGCACCGATGATCACATCATCTTCGACCACCGCGCCGTCCATGACGATGCTGCCCATGCCGATCAGGATCCGGCTGCCCACGGAGCAACCATGGAGCATGACCTTGTGGGCGATGGTCACGTCATCGCCGATCAGCAACGGGAAACCCTCGGGATTGAACGGCCCGGCGTGGGTGATGTGCAGCACGCAACCATCCTGGACACTGGTACGCGCACCGATGCGGATGCGGTGCATGTCGCCGCGAATGACCGTCAGCGGCCAGACGGAGCTGTCTTCGCCGATTTCGACGTCGCCGATCACCACCGCGGTGCTGTCGACAAAAGCGCCCCGGGCTAGCCGCGGGCTGTGGTTCTGGTACGTGCGAAGGGTCACGATAGGCTCTCTCTTTTCCGGTGATAGGCGCTGCTAGCTGCGGTGAACGTCGATTGTAATTAAGATGGGCCCATGTTTCTTCCAGCCAAGGTGTCGACCGTGAGCGTGAACAACCCTCTTTTGCAGCCCTATGACCTGCCGCCATTCTCGGCGATCCGTGCCGAGCACGTGCAACCGGCCATCGAGCAGATCCTGGCTGACAACCGTGCTGCCATCGCCGAGCTCCTCAAGACCCAAGTCCAGCAGCCTACCTGGGCCGGCCTGGTCTTGGCGATGGACGAGCTCAATGATCGCCTGGGCGCCGCCTGGAGCCCGGTCAGTCATTTGAACGCCGTGCGCAACAGCCCTGAACTGCGCGAAGCCTACGAGGCCTGCCTGCCGGCACTGAGTGCCTACTCCACCGAGCTAGGCCAGAACCGCGAGCTGTTCCAGGCCTTCGAAGCCCTGGCGAGCAGCCCTGAAGCCGCGGGTTTCGACGTGGCGCAGAAAACCATCCTGGAACATTCCCTGCGTGACTTCCGCCTGTCGGGTATCGACCTGCCGCCGGAGCAGCAGAAGCGCTACGCCGAAGTGCAGAGCAAACTGTCCGAGCTGGGCAGCCGCTTCTCCAATCAATTGCTGGACGCGACCCAGGCCTGGACCAAGCACGTCACCAACGAAGCAACCCTCGCCGGCCTGACCGACTCGGCCAAGGCGCAAATGGCCGCGGCCGCCCAGGCCAAGGAGCTGGACGGCTGGCTGATCAACCTGGAATTCCCCAGCTATTACGCGGTGATGACCTACGCCGAAGACCGCGCCCTGCGTGAAGAAGTCTACGCCGCCTACTGCACCCGCGCGTCGGACCAGGGCCCGAATGCCGGCCAGAACGACAACGGCCCGGTGATGGAACAGATCCTCGACCTGCGTCAGGAACTGGCCCAATTGCTCGGTTTCGCCAACTTCGCCGAGTTGAGCCTGGCGACCAAGATGGCCGAATCCAGCGATCAGGTCCTCAGTTTCCTGCGGGACCTGGCCAAGCGCAGCAAACCGTTCGCCGCCCTGGACCTGGAACAGCTCAAAGCCTTCGCCGCCGAACAGGGCTGCCCCGACCTGCAAAGCTGGGACAGCGGTTTCTACGGTGAAAAACTGCGCCAGCAGCGTTACAGCGTGGCCCAGGAAGCCCTGCGTGCGTACTTCCCGATCGACAAGGTACTGGGCGGCCTGTTCGCCATCGTGCAACGCCTCTACGGCATCGAGATCGCCGAACTGAAAGGCTTCGACACCTGGCACCCGGACGTGCGCCTGTTCGAAATCAAGGAAAACGGCCAGCACGTCGGCCGCTTCTTCTTCGACCTCTACGCCCGCGCCAACAAGCGCGGCGGGGCCTGGATGGATGGCGCCCGCGACCGTCGTCGCACCTTCGAAGGCGTCCTGCAAAGCCCGGTCGCCAACCTGGTGTGCAATTTCACCCCGGCCGACAGCGGCAAGCCGGCGCTGCTGACCCACGATGAAGTCACCACCCTATTCCACGAATTCGGCCATGGCCTGCACCACCTGCTGACCCGTGTCGAACATGCTGGCGTGTCCGGCATCAACGGCGTGGCCTGGGATGCCGTGGAGCTGCCGAGCCAGTTCATGGAAAACTGGTGCTGGGAGCCCGAAGGCCTGGCGCTGATTTCCGGCCACTACGAAACCGGCGAGCCCCTGCCCCAGGACCTGCTGGAGAAAATGCTCGCGGCGAAAAACTTCCAGTCCGGCCTGATGATGGTCCGCCAGTTGGAGTTCTCGCTGTTCGACTTCGAGCTGCACGCCACCCACGGCGATGGCCGCAGCGTGCTGCAAGTGCTCGAAGGCGTGCGCGACGAAGTCTCGGTCATGCGTCCACCGGCCTACAACCGCTTCCCCAACAGCTTCGCCCACATCTTCGCCGGCGGTTATGCGGCGGGCTACTACAGCTACAAATGGGCGGAAGTGTTGTCGGCCGACGCGTTCTCCAAGTTCGAAGAAGACGGCGTGCTCAACGCGGCCACCGGGCGAGCCTTCCGTGAAGCCATCCTGGCCCGTGGCGGCTCGCAGGAGCCGATGGTGCTGTTCGTCGACTTCCGTGGCCGTGAGCCGTCGATTGACGCACTCTTGCGCCACAGCGGCCTGACCGAGGACGCGGCAGCATGAGTGAGGGACCTGTGATTACCAAGCGACGCTTTATCGCCGGGGCGGTCTGCCCGGCCTGCAGCGAGCCGGACAAATTGATGATGTGGAACGAAGACGGCGTGCCCCACCGTGAATGCGTGGCCTGCGGTTATTCCGACACACTCAACGAGCAAGGCCTGTCGGTGCCCAAGGAATTGGGTACCCGGGTCAATACCTCGGCGCTCAAGGCGCCGGACGCCAAGGTCCAGGCGGTGCAGTTTTTCCCCAACCCGAAGCTGAAGAAAAAAACCGACTGACATCTTTGGCATCACCTTCCGGGCCGCCGGCCCGGAAGCGTTACATATGTACCGCAGCGCCTCATGCATTCCTCATCAGACTGGCCTGACACGTCCAGACTGACAGGAAGCCTCCATGTACCGCCCTTATGCTCCCCTCTTGCAGGCCTATGTCCTGCCACCTTTTTCAAACATCCGCGTCGAACACTTCTCTCCCGCGCTAGACCAGATCATTGCCGAAAGCCGTGCCAAAGTCGCCGAGATCATCAAGACCCAGACACCGTACCCTACGTGGGATGACCTGGTGTTGGCGATGGATGAAATCCACGCACGCCTGAGAAGCTTCGGCTTTGTATTGGAACTCATGGCGTCGACCAGGATTGATGATGCCTGGGGACAGGTTTCGGACGATTGCCAACAACGGCTGCAAGATTTCCAGCGATCGCTGACGCAACATCCCGAACTGTTTCAGCTTTACCAACGCTTGGCGAACAGCCAGATCGCCCTGCATTTCTCCCCCGTGCGAAAACGAACGCTGGCAAAAATCCTGCGGCGGTTGCGCCAGAATGGCATGGGATCGCCGTCACCGGAGAAGCTCAATGACCTGAAGCTACGTATCCAAGGCGCCCAGACCTTGTTCCAGGAGCACTTGCACGCAGCAAACAAAGCGTGGAGCAAAATACTCCATGATGAAGTCCAATTGAGTGGCCTGCCGTCATCCTTCAAGCAGCTCATGGCCGAGCAAGCCCGTGAAAAGGGCGGCACAGGCTGGCTGCTGACCCTCAACGACGAGTCGTTTCGCATCGTCACCCGTTACGCCGACGATCCTGTCTTGCGCAAGCAAATGTACGCTGCCTATAGCACCCGCGCATCGGATCAAGGGCCGCAGGCCGGGGTTTACGACAACGGCGAAGTGCTGCGCCAATTGCTCAGGGATCGGTATGCACTCGCCAAACTGCTGGGCTATTCAAGCTACGCGCAGATGGCAGTCGAGCCAGAGCAAGCGCAGTCGCCAGAAGACGTCATGACGTTCTTGCAAGGGCAGCTAGACCAACAGGAAACCGTGTTTGCCGAAGATGCGAAGCAACTGGAGGCGTTTGCCAAGACGCAACATGTCAACGAATTAACACCCTGGAATGTGCAGTACCTGGCAGAAAAACTTCGTCGGCAAACGGCCGGTATCTCGGAGCAGGACGTCAGCGCCTGGTTCGCACTGGAACCGACTTTTGCCCAGCTGCTGCTGATCGCCACGGATCTGTTTGGCGTGGACTTCATCGAACGCCAGGACGTGACGAGCTGGCATCCGCAGGTGCGTCTTTTCGAAGTCCGGGAGGGGGGCGAAACCCTCGGCTACTTTTATTTCGATCCCTTCGAATATGCGGATCAGAATGGCTTTCCCAATACCACTACCCTGCGAAACCGCCGCATCACCGCCGAGGGCCGGCCGCGCTATCCCATCGCGGTGCTGCATGGCTGGTTGCCGCGCGGTTCCAGCACCCGCCCCCTGTTGCTGGATTATCGGCAACTGCGAGTGCTCTTCCACGAATTAGGGCACTGTCTGCACCATGTGTTAAGCCGGGTTGAATACCGCGACGTCTCGGGCATCACCGCGCTCAGCCGGGACGCGGCCGAATTCGCTGGCGTGTTGTTCGAACAGTGGTGCACCGCCAAAGAATTCCTCATCCGGATATCGAAGCACCACCAAACCGGAGCACCGTTGCCGGACAAAGTCGCCGATCAGTTGAGGGTTTATCTACAGACCCAAACCAGTTGGGGCATTGCGGGGCAGATACGCGATGCGTTATTCGACATGGAACTGCACCACAGCCACGGTGACGGTCGTACCGCCCAGCAAGTATTCGAGCAAGTGCGTGCAAAAGTAGGCCACTTACCGGTGTTCATGCACGAACGCTGGCCCAATGGCCTGGATTACATGGTCACAGGCTACGCCGCCGGGATTTATACCTACCTATGGTCCACGAGCCTGGCCAGGGTCGTGTTCGAACGATTCAAGCGCAACGGCTTATTCGATAGGGAAACCGGCAGGGCGTTGCGTGAAACGGTATTCGAGCGGGGCGATTCACGACCGCTGTCCGAGTCCATCGAGGCTTTTTTACACGCAACCGATCACCGTGCTGGAACCAGCGCTTGAGGGTCAAGGTGACGCGCCGGGGTCGTTGAATTGACCCAGCTTTCCAGGGAGCAAAGGGCAAAGACGCTGGTGCTGCAATCGCCATTCGCCAGCGCCACGCGGAGTTTGTCGACATCGGCCTGCATCATGTAGCGCACGCCGTCCTTGAAGTGATGACTGTCACCGAAGCCCCCTTCGGTCATTTCGTTCAAGGCATCCTCTTTGCTCCACCCCTGCACCACCACCCGGTACATGGCGGCGACCAGGCCGGTGCGGTCCGAGCCGTGCTTGCAGTGCATCAGCACCGGCCCCTTGGCTTCGGCCGCCTGGACGGCGCGCAAAGCCCTGAGGATATCGCTGTCATCGACATGATTGGTGCGATAGGGCAACTGCACTTGCTCGATGCCGGGGGTGGACAGCCAACGCTTGTCCGACTCCGGCAGGAAGGTGATGACCGTGCCGATCCTGAGTTTGCTCAACAAGGGCAACGCTCCGCCATCCGGCAGGGAGCTGCGATAGAGCGTCGGTGACATCTGGTAGAGGTTGTAGTCCTTTTCCACCGGCTGCGCCCATTCCGCGGGCCTCGCGTCAGGGGCATCGGCCGCTTGGGCGGGGATCTCGGCCAGCCCGATGAGCAAGGCCAGGCACAGCAGTGAACGGGAACAGAGCTTGAGCATGCACGGACGACCGAAAATGGAGAGATACAAGAGGCTCAGTGTCGGCTCGCTGCGGTTAAAAGCCTGTGAGGAGAATGTCAAAGCGTTGTGAACGATGATCGGGGATTCGGGCTGCTGAATGGCACTGGCCTTAATCGAAGGCAACGAATACTGTATGCACATACAGCTTTCGGAGTACTCCCATGTCAGCTTCTCTTCCGCCTCGCGGCCGCGGCACCGCGACCAACCCGCACAACCGCTTCGCCCCGAGTCGCTCGGTGGCCGAAGATGACGGCTGGTATCAGGAAGTCCCGCCGACCCAGGGCACCGAAGTTCGCATCGAAATGGCCAAGACCATCATTACCCGCAACACCTCGTCCGATATCCCCTTCGATCGCTCGATCAACCCGTACCGAGGCTGCGAACACGGCTGCATCTACTGCTATGCGCGGCCCAGCCATGCCTATTGGGACATGTCGCCGGGGCTGGATTTCGAAACGAAGCTGATCGCCAAGACCAATGCCGCCGATGTGCTGGAAGAGCAATTGTCCCGGCGTGGCTATCAATGTGCGCCGATCGCACTGGGGTCCAACACCGATCCCTATCAACCTATCGAACGCGAACAGCGGATCACCCGCAGGATTCTCGAGGTGCTGCTGCGCTATCGGCATCCGGTGACCATCGTCACCAAGGGATCGCTGATCCTGCGCGACCTGGACCTGCTGACCGAGCTGGCGCAACAACGCCTGGTGCACGTGATGATCAGCCTCACCACCCTGGACGATGAGCTCAAGCGTATTCTCGAACCCCGCGCGGCGGCGCCCAAGGCGCGGTTGCGGGCGATCAAGGTCATGCGCGAGGCGGGCATTGCCGTGGGGGTGCTGTGTGCACCGATGATCCCGATGATCAATGACAGCGAGATCGAGAGCCTGCTGACCGAAGCCCACGCCGCCGGCGCGCAGAATGCCGCCTACGTCATGCTGCGCCTGCCGCTGGAAGTCGCGCCGCTGTTCGAGGAGTGGTTGCAGGCGCACTACCCGCAGCGCGCCGCCCACGTGCTGAGCCTGGTGCGCCAGAGCCGCGGCGGCGAACTGTATGACAGCCGCTTCGGTGCGCGGATGCGCGGTGAAGGCCCGTTCGCCGACCTGCTGGCCCAGCGTTTCGCCAAGGCCCTCAAGCGCTTGGGGCTTGAGCGTCGCGACGGATACAATCTTGATTGCGATGCCTTCTGTCCGCCGGGCCGACAGATGTCCTTGATTTGATTAAAGTTGACCTTGGAACAGCGCTGGGCATGAGCTGCGCCAGTGTTTTGCCACCCCTGTAATCATTGTTCTAGAGCCTTCGATTTCAGTTTGAGTTAAGTTTCGGCCGCTACCTTGTTCAGCGAGTGACTGATGGGTCGGACATGTCGACCTGGATGTTTTTAACCAGCCACTGGCGTCATACCGTCAAAAAGAGGATGAATCATGAGTGACAAGGATAAACAGCCGTTGGCTGCGTCGGCTTCAGCCCAACCCCAGGCGGAAACCGCCGATGCAGCGCTGCAGCATATTGTTGACGGCTTTTTGCATTTCCATCACGAGATCTTTCCGCAACAGGAAGAACTCTTCAAGAAACTCGCCACCGCCCAGACGCCCCGGGCGATGTTCATCACCTGCGCCGATTCGCGCATCGTGCCCGAGTTGATCACCCATAGCTCCCCCGGCGACCTGTTCGTGACCCGTAACGTCGGCAACGTCGTTCCACCTTATGGGCAAATGAACGGCGGCGTCTCCACCGCCATCGAATACGCCGTACTGGCCCTCGGCGTGCAGCACATCATCGTCTGCGGCCATTCCGATTGCGGCGCCATGCGTGCCGTGCTCAACCCGGACACCCTGGAAAAAATGCCCACGGTCAAGGCCTGGCTGCGCCACGCCGAAGTGGCCAAGACCATGGTCCACGACAACTGTCCGTGTGGCGACGAAAAACAGACCATGTCGATCCTCACCGAAGAGAACGTAATCGCGCAGTTGCAGCATTTGCGAACGCATCCCTCGGTCGCATCGCGCATGGCCAATGGTCAGTTGTTCATCCATGGCTGGGTGTACAACATCGAGACCAGCGAGATCAAAGCCTATGACGCGGACCAGGGACGCTTCCTGCCGCTCGATGGCAGCCATCCGATACCGGTGGCGACGCCCAAAGCGCGCTTCTAACCACTCCTAAACTTGTGTGGTTCAAGCCTTGCCGGCATTTGCGCGGTAGGGCCTTGCCATGCCTGAAGAAAACTTCGGGAGAGTCGCCATGCGTGCTCAATTAAAAGCTGTTCTGCCACGGGAGCTATTGGCTTCGGTGGTGGTGTTTCTGGTGGCGCTGCCCTTGTGCATGGGCATTGCCATCGCGTCCGGCCTGCCACCGGCCAAAGGCCTGATCACCGGCATCATCGGTGGCCTGGTGGTGGGTTTCCTGGCCGGTTCCAAGCTGCAAGTCAGTGGCCCGGCCGCCGGGTTGGCGGTGCTGGTCTTCGAATTGGTGCGCGAGCATGGCGTGGCCATGCTCGGGCCGATCCTGTTGCTGGCCGGTCTGCTGCAATTGTTGGCCGGGCGCTTTCGCCTCGGCTGCTGGTTCCGGGTCACCGCGCCGGCGGTGGTGTACGGGATGCTCGCGGGTATTGGCGTGCTGATCGTGTTGTCCCAGGTCCATGTGATGCTCGACGCGGCGCCCAAGCCGTCAGGGCTGGATAACCTCGCGGCGTTCCCGGCGGCGGTGGCCCAGGCCTTGCCGTCCTTCGGCTGGCAGGCCGGCTTGCTCGGTTTGTCGACGATTGCGGTGATGTGGTTGTGGGAGAAGTTTCGTCCCCACAGCCTGCGCTTCGTTCCCGGCGCCTTGCTGGGCGTGGGCCTGACGACCGTCGCCAGCCTGCTGCTGGCCTTGCAGGTCAAGCGCGTGGAAGTCCCGGAGAACCTCGCCGAAGCGATTGATTGGCTGCGCCCGGCGGACCTGCTGAACCTGGCCGACCCGACGCTGCTGGTCGCCGCGTTCGCGGTCGCCTTCATTGCCAGCGCCGAAACCCTGTTGTCGGCGGCCGCCGTGGACCGCATGCACAGCGGTGATCGTGCGGACTTCGACCGGGAACTGTCGGCGCAAGGTATCGGCAACATGCTCTGCGGCCTGCTCGGCGCCCTGCCGATGACTGGGGTGATCGTGCGCAGCTCGGCCAACGTCCAGGCCGGGGCCACCACGCGGATGTCGACGATTTTCCACGGCCTGTGGTTGTTGCTCTTCGTGCTATTGCTGTCCAGCGTGCTGCAAAGCATTCCGGTGGCGAGCCTGGCGGGGGTATTGGTGTACACCGGTTTCAAACTGGTGGACCTCAAGGCGTTTCGCAGCCTGGGCCGCTATGGCCGGATGCCGATGTTCACCTACGCCGCAACGGCGTTGGCGATCATCTTCACCGACCTGCTGACCGGTGTGCTGATCGGCTTCGGCCTGACCCTGGCGAAACTGGCCTGGAAAGCCTCACGGCTGAAAATCAGCCTGATCGACCTGCCCCAGGAAGGCGAGATGGAACTGCGACTGGTCGGGGCCGCGACCTTCCTCAAGGTGCCGGCGCTGACCCAGGTGCTGGGCAGCATACCGACAGGCGCGACCGTGCATGTGCCGCTCAATAACCTGAGCTACATCGATCACTCGTGCCTGGAGCTGCTGGAAGAATGGGGCCGGGCGAATGCCAGCAAGGGTTCGAAGCTGCTGATCGAATCCCGCGGGCTCAAGCGCCGGCTGGAAGGGCGCTTGCGTACCACGGTAGGGGTTGGTGCCGCCTCAGCCTGACACCTCAAGTCCAAATGTGGGAGCGAGCTTGCTCGCGATAGCGGTGTATCAGCCAACTGCGATGTGGCTGATCCAATGCAATCGCGAGCAAGCTCGCTCCCACAGGGGTTGGGTGTAGGGCGCATGATTGATGAACACCACAGATCCAATGTGGGAGCGAGCTTGCTCGCGATAGCGGTATATCAGCCACCTGCGATGTGGCTGATCCAATGCAATCGCGAGCAAGCTCGCTCACACAGGGGTGGGGGTTGATCAAGCCGCTGGCTGATCCAGCTCCAGCCCAACGCCCAACTGGCGCGACAGGCACGGCCAGCGCTTCCAGGCAGCGCCCGTGTCCGGGCTGCCGAGTTTCTCCCGGTAAGACTCCACCGACTCCAGCGCAAAGCTGTCTTCGTCGAGCATTTCGTCCACGGCGTGATGCACGGCTTCATCCAGCTGGTTGGCGAATGGTTCGCCGATCAAATGGTGAGCGATCAGGTTGGCGACCGTCATGTCCAGCGGGATCAGCGGTTGGCTGAAATGCTTGATGTACAGGTCGTTGACCTCCTCCACCAGCCGATGGGCCAGGTAGGCTTCATCCAGCAGGCTGTCCAGACCGACGTGGCCTTCCATCAGCTTGGGTGGCTGGAGGAAAAACTGTTCGGCGATTTTCAGTACCGGCTTAATCTGCGATTCGATCCCGGCTTCGCGGGCCACTTCGTTGGCGGCGTCCAGCAGGTCTGGCACTTGTTCGATGTAAGCGGTGACAAAACGGGTCATGACGCCCTTCGCGTCGATGTCTGGCAATTGGATCGCGGCGTGCAGATGCGGTAACTGGGCCTCCAGCTGGCGGGTCAATTGGCCGGTCTCGGCCTCGTGTTGTTGGGCTTTTTGGATCTGCTCGCGCAATGCGGCGGTGTTCATGAAAACTCCAGGAAACAAAGGCAATGAAATAGGGAAGACATAACTTAGCTGGCGCAAAAACACTCCTAAGACCTAATTTTCATAACCGCCCCTTCCTTGCTACAGCACAGTTATATCGGTTTGCCATCACTCAGGTTCGCATCCTTCTCCATTCGTGGGCTCTAGCGCAAGCCCCGGCTGTTTCAAACGATTTACGCCATCGCGTTGCGAGGTTGCAGGTGCTGTCTATACTCGGGTTGGAATGGAGTTAGCTGATGACACCCGATTGCATGTGCAGCAAGGCGCGGCGAGTCAATTAAGCAGTCTGAATAGCCGATCCCTTGCCGCAGGCTTTACGCCTACGGGATAACAAGAACGATAAGGGGAACCCGCAATGACGCGACATCCACACGTATGGATGGGCCTCCTGTTGTGGTCGATTTTCAGTCAGGCACAAGCGGCCTGGACTGTGAATATGGCGCCTGGAGCGACACAGATCAGCAATGCAGTGTTCGACCTGCACATGACCATTTTCTGGATCTGTGTGGTCATCGGCATCATTGTCTTCGGCGCCATGTTCTGGTCGATGATGATGCACCGCCGCTCAACCGGCCAGAATGCCGCGCATTTCCACGAAAACACCCGCGTCGAAATCCTCTGGACCATCGTGCCCTTCGTGATCCTGGTGCTGATGGCGATTCCTGCCACCGCCACCCTGATCAAGATGTACGACTCCAGCGAGTCGGACATCGATATCCAGGTCACTGGCTATCAATGGAAGTGGCACTACAAGTACCTGGGCCAGGACGTCGAGTTCTTCAGCAACCTGGCGACCCCCGCCGAACAAATTCATAACCAGAGCGCCAAGGGCGAGCACTACCTGCTGGAGGTCGACAAGCCGCTGGTGCTGCCGGTCGATGCCAAGGTGCGCTTTCTGGTGACCTCCGCCGACGTGATCCACTCCTGGTGGGTGCCGGCCTTCGCGGTCAAGCGCGATGCGATCCCAGGGTTCGTCAACGAAGCCTGGACCCGCGTCGACAAGCCCGGCCTGTACCGTGGCCAGTGCGCCGAGCTGTGCGGCAAGGACCACGGTTTCATGCCGATCGTGGTGGAGGTCAAGAGCAAGCCCGACTACGAAAAATGGCTGGGCGAACGCAAGGCCGAAGCCGCGCAGCTTAAAGAGCTGACCAGCAAGGAATGGACCCTGGACGAGCTCAAGGAACGTGGCGACAAGATCTACCACACCACCTGCGTGGCCTGTCACCAGGCCGAAGGCCAGGGCTTGCCGCCGATGTTCCCGGCCCTCAAGGGCTCGAAAATCGCCACCGGGCCCAAGGCTGATCACCTGAGCCTCGTCTACCACGGCAAACCCGGCACCGCCATGGCCGCGTTCGGCAAACAGTTGTCGGAAGTCGATATCGCCGCAGTCGTGACCTATGAACGCAACGCCTGGGGCAACAACAAGGGCGACATGGTTACGCCTAAAGAAGTGCTGGAACTCAAACAGGCAGAAAGCAAATGAGCCGGCCTGACGTTCGTTCCCGCAACCGGTCGGGGCTCACCGCCCCGGGCCGTCCAGCCCACTCGTTCGAAGGAGACAGGACATGAGTGCTGTGATCGATGACCACGGTCATGCCGGCGCCGACCACGCCCATGGCCCCGCCAAGGGCCTGATGCGCTGGGTACTGACCACCAACCACAAGGATATCGGCACGCTGTACCTGTGGTTCGCGTTCTCCATGTTCCTGTTGGGCGGCTCGTTCGCCATGGTGATCCGCGCCGAGCTGTTCCAGCCCGGCCTGCAGATCGTGGAACCGGCGTTCTTCAACCAGATGACCACCATGCATGGCCTGGTGATGGTCTTCGGCGCGGTGATGCCGGCGTTCGTCGGCCTGGCCAACTGGATGATCCCGTTGATGATCGGCGCGCCGGACATGGCCCTGCCGCGCATGAACAACTTCAGCTTCTGGCTGTTGCCGGCCGCGTTCCTGCTGCTGGTGTCGACGTTGTTCACCGCCGGTGGCGGGCCCAACTTCGGTTGGACCTTCTACGCCCCGCTGTCCACCACCTATGCGCCGGAAAGCGTGACGTTCTTCATCTTCGCCATCCACCTGATGGGCATCAGCTCGATCATGGGCGCGATCAACGTGATCGCCACCATCCTCAACCTGCGTGCCCCCGGCATGACCCTGATGAAAATGCCGCTGTTCGTCTGGACCTGGCTGATCACCGCGTTCCTGCTGATCGCGGTGATGCCGGTGCTGGCCGGCTGCGTGACGATGATGCTGATGGACATCCACTTCGGCACCAGCTTCTTCAGTGCCGCCGGCGGCGGTGACCCGGTGCTGTTCCAGCACGTGTTCTGGTTCTTCGGCCACCCCGAGGTGTACATCATGATCCTGCCGGCCTTCGGTGCCGTCAGCTCGATCATCCCGGCCTTCTCCCGCAAGCCGTTGTTTGGCTACACCTCGATGGTCTACGCCACGGCCGCCATTGCGTTCCTGTCGTTCATCGTCTGGGCGCACCACATGTTCGTGGTTGGCATTCCACTGGTGGGCGAGCTGTTCTTCATGTACGCCACCCTGCTGATCGCCGTGCCCACCGGGGTGAAGGTGTTCAACTGGGCCAGCACCATGTGGCAAGGCTCGCTGACCTTCGAGACGCCGATGCTGTTTGCCGTGGCGTTCGTGATCCTGTTTTCCATCGGTGGTTTCTCCGGGCTGATGCTGGCCATCGCCCCGGCGGACTTCCAGTACCAGGACACCTACTTCGTGGTCGCGCACTTCCACTACGTGCTGGTGCCCGGCGCGATCTTCGGGATCTTCGCCTCGGCCTACTACTGGCTGCCGAAATGGACCGGCCACATGTATGACGAAACCCTCGGCAAGCTGCACTTCTGGCTGTCGTTCGTCGGGATGAACATGGCGTTCTTCCCGATGCACTTCGTCGGCCTGGCGGGCATGCCCCGGCGGATTCCCGACTACAACCTGCAGTTCGCCGACTTCAACATGGTCTCGTCCATCGGCGCGTTCATGTTCGGCACCACGCAGATCTTCTTCCTGTTCATCGTGATCAAGACCATCCGTGGCGGCCCGCCCGCACCGGCCAAGCCGTGGGATGGTGCCGAAGGGTTGGAGTGGAGCGTGCCTTCGCCGGCGCCGTATCACACCTTCACTACGCCGCCGGAAGTGAAATAAATGACACCGGGACCTTGTGTGGGAGCGAGCTTGCTCGCGATAGCGGTGTGTCTGACACACCGAGTCGCCGCTATCGCGAGCAAGCTCGCTCCCACAGGGTTCTGGGTAGGGACTGGAAATCATGGCTGATTCGATTTCGATGAAGAAACTGGTCACCCGCCTGCTGCTGGTGGTGGTGGCCATGTTCATCTTCGGGTTTGCCCTGGTGCCGATCTACGACGTGATGTGCAAGGCGTTCGGCATCAACGGCAAGACCGGCGGGCAGTACGAGGGCGAGCAGACCGTCGATGAATCCCGCCAGGTGCGGGTGCAGTTCCTGTCGACCAACGCGGTGGACATGGTCTGGGATTTCTACCCCAAGGGCGACCAACTGGTGGTCAAGCCGGGGGCGGTGAACGAGATGGTGTTCGTCGCCCACAACCCCACCAACCGGCCGATGAGCGCCCAGGCGGTTCCGAGTATCTCGCCCAGCACTGCCGCGGCGTATTTCCACAAGACCGAATGTTTTTGTTTTACCCAGCAAGTGCTGCAACCCGGCGAACGCATCGAAATGCCCATGCGCTTCATCGTCGACCGGGACATGCCCAAGGAAGTGAAGCACCTGACGCTGTCCTACACGCTGTTCGATATCACCGCTCGTCATCCACCGGTGGCTCTAAACACTGACCGATAGCGTGCCCGATAAGGAGAACAATAAATGGCAACTCACGAACACTATTACGTTCCGGCCCAGAGCAAATGGCCGATCATCGCCACGGTCGGGATGTTCGTCACGGTGTATGGCCTGGCGACCTGGTTCAACGACCTGAAGGCGGCGCGCCCGGAATCCCATGGCCCGCTGATCTTTTTCGTCGGCGGCCTGCTGGTGGCCTACATGCTGTTCGGCTGGTTCGGCGCGGTGGTCAAGGAAAGCCGCGCCGGGCTGTACAGCGCACAACTCGACCGCTCGTTCCGCTGGGGCATGAGCTGGTTCATCTTTTCCGAAGTGATGTTCTTCATCGCCTTCTTCGGTGCGCTGTTCTATGTGCGCAACATCTCGGCGCCAGGCCTGGCGGGTGAAGGTACCAAGGGCCTGTCACACATGCTCTGGCCGAGCTTCGAGTTCGCCTGGCCGTTGCTGAACAACCCCGACCCGAAACTCTTCCCGGCGCCCAAGGAAGTCATCAGCCCCTGGGGCTTACCGTTGCTCAATACCGTGCTGCTGGTCAGTTCCAGCGTCACCGTCACCATCGCCCACCATGCCCTGAAAAAAGGCCATCGCGGCGCGCTGAAACTCTGGCTGGCGATCACCGTGCTGCTGGGTTGCGCCTTCCTGGGCTTCCAGGCCGAAGAATACATGCACGCCTACAAGGAACTGGGCCTGACCCTGGGCTCCGGCGTCTATGGCGCGACCTTCTTCATGCTCACCGGTTTCCACGGCGCCCACGTCACCATCGGCACGATCATCCTGTTCGTCATGCTGATGCGGATCATGCGCGGGCACTTCGACAACGAGCATCAGTTCGGCTTCGAGGCGGCGAGCTGGTACTGGCACTTCGTCGATGTGGTGTGGATCGGCTTGTTCGTCTTCGTCTACGTGCTCTGAGGCAAACGCTACCAGGGCGCGTGGGACACCAACTGGCCGCTGAAAAAACCCCAGGCGATCAAGCCGACGGTGACGGCGGCCAGGCTGACCCGGATCGCCAGGGCGATGACCAGGCGATTGGAATTGCTGTCGTCCTTGACCAGAAAAAACAGACCGCTGAACAGGCTGACAACCGTGGCAATCAGCATCAGGACGATGGCTGCTTTTAGCATTAGGGACACTCCGGGGGGACGCGATGCACGTGAGTATAGCTATCCCGTTCGACGGCTTTCGGACGGCGCCATGAAAGGCTTCCGGCCAGGCCTCGTGCCGTCACTGGTGGTGGCCGTGCTGGTGCCCGTGATGGTGTGCCTGGGGTTCTGGCAATTGAGCCGCGGCGAACAGAAGCGCGTGCTCATGGAAAATTACGCCGAGCGCCGCGTGGCGCCGCCGATGGACAGCACTGAGCTTGCGCACACCGCCGATCCGGCCTTTCGACCGGTCACGCTGCAAGGCCAGTTCGACGCCGAGCACAGCATCCTGCTGGATAACCGCCAGCACGACGGCAAGGTCGGCATCGAGTTGCTGCAACCGTTCCTCGACCACCGCACCGGTCTGTGGCTGCTGGTCAATCGCGGCTGGTTGCCCTGGCCTGACCGGCGCACCCCGCCGGTCTTCAACACGCCGGAACAACCGGTGAGCCTCCAGGCCTGGGTCTACGTCGCCCCGGGCGCGACCTTCCAGCTTCACGCCGACCCGGCCGGCGCCCCGTGGCCGCGACTGGTCACCACCATCGAACCGGACAAGCTCTGGGCCGAACTGGGCCGCAGCGGCTTCACCTATGAATTACGCCAACAAAGCGGCCCCGGCGCCTACCGGACCGATTGGCCGGTGGTCGCCATGGGTCCGGAAAAACACCTCGGCTATGCCGTGCAGTGGTTCGCCATGGCGGCGGCACTGTTCGGCCTGTTCCTTTATCTCGGATGGCACAACGCAGGGAGACACCATGGGAAACACCATGAATCCAACCAACACGTCTGAGGCGCCCGTAGCGCCCAACCGTCGCAAGGGACGCCTGCAACTGCTGCTGATCGTGCTCGGGGTGGTCGGCCCGATGATCCTGGCCACCGGCATGTACAAATTCCAGTTCTGGGTGCCCGACAGCCGCAGCTACCACGGCGAACTGATCGGCAACGGCCAGACCCGCGCCGAGATTGGCGTACAGGCCGATGAACAGCGCTGGCAGATCCTCGTCACCGCACCGCAGGAATGCTCGGTGGATTGCCGGCAACTGGTGTACCTCGCCCGGCAGGTGCAGATCGGCCTTGGCCGCGACGCCTCCCGCGCCAGCCACGCCTTGGCTATCGCGCAACCGCTGGACGCTGAATATGACGGACAATTGCAGCGCGAATACCCGCAATTGCAACGCTACCCACTGGACCTGCCGGCCTATCAGAAAGGCGCCCAAGGCTCCGGCGGCGCGCAACTGTGGATCATCGATCCCCACAGCAACCTGGTGCTGCGCTACGACGCCCGGGTCAAGGGCAAGGACCTGCTCAACGACCTGCGTCACCTGCTGAAACTGTCGAACATCGGATGAGGGCATCGACATGGCCAAACCTGGATTTCGCCTCGCGCTGTTTGCCACGCTGCTGGCGTTGATCGTCGTCCTGCTGGGCGCCTACACCCGGCTCACCCACGCCGGCCTTGGCTGCCCGGACTGGCCCGGTTGCTACGGTTTCATCAGCGTGCCCAAGAGCGAAGCCCAACTGGCCCATGCCGAGCTGCATTTCCCCGACACCCCGGTGGAGGCCCATAAAGGCTGGAACGAGATGGTCCATCGCTACTTTGCCGGGACCCTGGGGCTGTTGATTACCCTGTTGGCCGCCCGGGCCTGGATGAACCGCCGTCACCCCGGCCTGCCATTGAAACTGCCGCTGTTCCTGCTGGCCGTGGTGTTCGCCCAGGCGGCGTTCGGCATGTGGACCGTGACCCTGAAGCTGTGGCCGCAGGTGGTGACCGGGCATTTGCTCGGCGGCTTCGCGACGTTGAGCCTGCTGTTCCTGCTCACCTTGCGCTTGTCCGGAGTGTTGCCGGCGCTGACCGTGCCCAAGCGCCTGCAACACTGGGCCACGGCCGGGCTGCTGCTGGTGATCGGCCAGATCGCCCTGGGCGGTTGGGTCAGTTCCAACTACGCCGCCGTGGCCTGCATCGATTTCCCCACCTGCCACGGCCAATGGTTGCCACCGGCCGATTTTGCCAACGGCTTCCACCTGACCCAGCACATCGGCCCGAACTACCTGGGCGGGCAACTGGACAGCGACGCCCGCACCGCCATCCACCTGACCCACCGCATCGGCGCGTTGCTGGTGACCGTGGTGTTGCTGGGGCTGGCCTGGCAATTGAAGACCGTCGGTATGACCCGCCTGGCCGGGCTGGTGTTGGCTGCACTGGCGGCGCAGATCACCCTGGGCATCAGCAACGTGCTGTTCCATCTGCCGTTGCCGGTGGCCGTTGCCCACAACGCCGGAGGCGCGACACTGCTGCTGACCCTGGTGCTGGTCAACTATCACGCCCGGACCAGCCTGGTCCGGGTCAAGCATCAAGTCCCGCTGCGCTGGCGGTTCAACCCGCCTAAACACGGCGCCAGCCCCATAACAATAAAAGGAGAGATGCCATGGCAACCTTGACCGGTGAACGCCACAGCCAAGCGATATGGCGCGATTACCTGGAGCTGACCAAACCCAAAGTGGTGGTGCTGATGCTGATCACCTCGCTGGTCGGCATGTTCCTCGCCACCCGTGCCGGCGTGCCGTGGACGGTCCTGGTGTTCGGCAACCTGGGCATCGCCCTGTGTGCCGGCGGCGCGGCGGCGGTCAACCATGTGGTGGACCGGCGCATCGACGCGGTGATGGCCCGCACCCACAAACGGCCATTGGCCGAGGGCCGAGTCTCCCCGGCCGCCGCCCTGACCTTCGCCCTGGCACTGGCCGTGATCGGCCAGGCCTTGCTGCTGGCGTTCACCAACCCGCTGACAGCCTGGCTGACCCTGGCCTCGTTGCTCGGTTATGCGGTGGTCTATACCGGTTTCCTGAAACGGGCGACGCCGCAGAACATCGTCATCGGCGGCCTGGCTGGCGCGGCACCACCGCTGCTGGGCTGGGTGGCGGCCACCGGTCATGTCAGCGCCGAACCGCTGCTGCTGGTGCTGATCATCTTCGCCTGGACCCCGCCACACTTCTGGGCCCTGGCGATTCACCGCAAGGAGGAATACGCCAAGGCCGACATCCCGATGCTGCCGGTGACCCACGGCGAGCACTACACCAAGATCCATATCCTGCTGTACACCCTGGTGCTGCTGGCGGTGAGCCTGATGCCGTTCGTGATCCACATGAGCGGGATGCTGTACCTGGTTTGCGCGCTGGTGCTGGGCGCCAGGTTTCTGCAATGGGCCGTGGTGTTGTACCGTGGCAGTCGGCCGCACGCGGCGATCAACACCTTCAAGTACTCTATTTATTACTTGTTCCTGCTGTTCATCGCCCTGCTTGTAGATCATTACTTACTGTTGAGCCTATGACTCGAACCCAGAAAACCGTCTTCATCCTCGTGGCCGTGATCGCTCTGATCCTCGGCCTGACCATCAACAAGGTGCTGTCCGGCAAAGGCCAGGGCGACCCGACGGCGCTGATCGATGCCGGCATCATCCTGCTGCCCCAGAGCCGCAACCTGCCGGACGTGAAGATGACCGACCAGGACGGCCAGCCCGTGGCGATGGACGGGTTGAAAGACAAATGGAGCCTGCTGTTCTTCGGCTACACCTTCTGCCCGGACATCTGCCCGACCACCCTCGCCCAACTGCGCCAGATCAAAAGCGAACTGCCGCCCGAGGCTGTGGCCAAGTTGCAGATCGTACTGGTCAGCGTCGACCCCAACCGCGACACGCCCAAGCAACTCAAACAGTACCTGGGCTACTTCGATCCGCAGTTCAAAGGCCTGACGGCTTCATCGGTGGAAGACCTGCAGAAACTGGCAAATGCAGTGAGCATCCCGTTCATCCCGGCGGACACCAGCAAGCCCAACTACACGGTTGATCACAGCGGCAACCTCGCGGTCATCGGGCCGGACGGCACCCAGCGCGGATTTATTCGTGCGCCGTTGAATAACCAGAAGCTGGTGGCGCAGTTGCCGGAGATGCTCAAGCGTAAATAACGGCGCAACCTTTGTAGCGCGGGACTCGCTCCACCTGTAGGAGCTGTGAAGAGCTGTGTAGGAGCTGTCGAGTGAAACGAGGCTGCGATCTTGCCCCAGACAATTGAGTCATGAGTGAAAGATCAAAATCAAAAGATCGCAGCCTCGTTTCACTCGACAGCTCCTACCAGCTCCTACCAACCCAGTTTTTTCAGGAACACCGTCATTTCCGCTAGATAGCTATCGCGAGCAAGCTCGCGATGACGCCAGCCCAGACACCCCCGTGGCGAGGGAGCTTGCTCCCGCTCGGCTGCGCAGCAGCCGCAAAACCGGACAATGCAGTTTGCCTGGAAAAATGCAGGGGCCTGCTGCGCAGGCCAGCGGGAGCAAGCTCCCTCGCCACAGGGGTTAGTGTCGAGCCGAATATCCAGCTGCCGGCAGCAGACCGTCAACTATGGAGGGTAACGCCCAGGGTGTATCGGCCAAGGCCAGGGCCCCACTGTTTTTCAACTCGTCGACGGCACCATAGCCCCACAGTGCGCCCACCGGGATTACTGCATTTCGCTGCGCTGCCTGCATGTCATCACGTTTATCGCCAATCATGAACACGCTGGATGGCGGCTTCGCAAGGGATGCCAGCAGCGTCTTTACCAGATCAGCCTTGTCATCCAGTTTACCGTCAGGCGAAGTACCGCAGGTCGACTGGAAAGCATCGAACAATCCGTTGTAGGTAAGCATTTTTTCAGCAAACTCTTGTCGTTTCGAAGTCGCAATAAAGAGCGAGTAATTACGGTCCGAAAAATAACGGAGCGCATTGCTTATGCCTGCGTATGGAAGGCTTTTGTAGAGCCCATGCTCCCTGTAGTGGGAGCGGTACAAGTGGACGCACTCGTCGACTCGATCGTCTGCAAAAGGCGCCAGGAGTTTTGCGACGATTTGGTTCATCGGGGGGCCAAATAGCTTCTGCGTCTCAGCGCCGGGAATAAAATCATGGCCCAGTTGACGGATGGCATACGTCAAACTCTCAAGGATTCCGGGAGCCGAATCGAGGACAGTACCGTCCATATCGAAAATTATGACGTTGGAATCGGTCACGTGTTGGACCTCCTGGTAGCGAAGGAGCTTCCTCCAAGGGTCTGACGCCTGAGAAACGGGCGAATAATCCTTAAGTGTCCTCGAGATCTTTTCACGAATATCCCCGTCATCGTCCTTCCTAGCGATAGGCCACAAACGGCCAAAAGCGGTAAGTCTCTAGGGCACGCGGCTGAGTATGTTCAATACACCATCATAGAATTGCAGAAATGCTCAACGCTTTATTCCGCGAGTAACGTTTATGCAATCCAATAGCAAGTCATCCAGGAATGGATTGATTTCCTGCGAGTCCATTAGATCCAGCAGCTCTGCGGCGGCCGCCCTGATCGGTCGCCACTCGTCATGATCAAATATCAGCCGATCATGACAGTGAAATGCAGCCTCAGTAAGGCTATTGCATCGCTCCCAAATGTCTTGCAGCCGTGTCTTGATTTCCTCCGGTAGCGCGCTGCCACAGATTGAAAGAACCTCGCTCAACGGAAGGATCATCCCTGACCAGGCTTCACATGCTGGGCAATCCGGGATGGTTCTCTGCTGCATGTCCGAGGTCAGTGCCAGGAACTCAAGAGCCGGGATTGCCTCGCACACCGCGATAACTCGTTTGTATTCATCTTGGCCGTACCACTCCCACAGCGTTGTGGAGAACCCCATCATCAAGCTCCAAAAACAATCCGGTCAACCAATTACCATCAGTGGGTAGATTCAACTCTATCAGTACGCTGTTACGCAGGTCGAACGGCTGCTTTGGGTCGATTCTGTTGAAGAAGTAATGAATAAGGGGCCGGATTAATTTTCAGATTCAATCTGCCCTTTTCTTCCTTTCATCAACCTCCTCAAACCGCCGCCGCTTCATGAACAACCCCATCCCTATCGCAACGGCAAAAGCCGACAGCAACCCCAGATCAAACCCCAACAAGCGGTTCTGACCTGCCACAAAGCAGCCAACCGCACCCGCCACCACCAACGCCACACCTAGCCACTTGCGTAGCAGATACGGCTTGAGGAATCGATCAAGCAGAAAGGACACCACCAAGGCAATGACCAGTTGAGTAATTTCGGACATGTACGTCTCCGGTCAGGTCTTGATGATCAATGTCGAGAGGGTGCGTTGCGGGCCGATACCGCCGTTGACCTGCGCCTCGATGCTGACCAGTACGTCGCCCGCATGGTAGGTGGGCAGGATTTCATTGGCATACATGCGCACACCGGCCCCTACAGACGCCGCCACGTAATAGGGGGCCACGGCCTTGGCGGCGGTAGTCGAGGCCGTGGTTGCAAGATTGGCGATCGTGGTGCGCTGGGCGTTGAGGGCGTCGCCCTGTTGCCGGGTGAGCGGCTTGGAGATCCCGATCATCATCACGCAAGGCAGGCCCTTGGCCTGCATCTTGTCGTATACCTCGACGACCTTGCTGTTGACCTCATAGTGGGCGCTTTTCGCTTCGCCAAAATGCAGCTCGCGCAAGCGTCCGCGTTCGCTGTCGGTGAGGGTGATCTGCGAGACGTTGAAGACGATCCCGTGATTGCCCATGTATTGGAAAGTCCCTTCGAACTTCATCGCCCGTATCCTTTTGGGGTAAAGGTGGCAATTCTCTGCAACGGGCGGATCGGATTCAAATCATTTCGTATCGCTGAATTGAGCAAAACAACCCACCTGCATCGCCAAAACACTCCTCTCCTACAGCCCCCGCCTACAACGCCCATCTAGCTACGCATCCTTGCGCCTTTGCCTACAACTACGCCAGAATCCGCCCGCTTGTGCGCCTTGTCCCTCGGTTTTATTGTCTTCCTGCCACTGCCCATCAGTGGTCGGGTTTAGTAGCCCAGATGACATCCGGTTGCATGAGTCTCATCAGTTAGGCATTCGCCTGCACTCGATGGTGGCTGTGCGCATGGCGCCCTCGGGCGCGCCGGTTTTAGGTATGTCACCGGTCTACTAACCTGCGCACAGCCGCCACCCTATCGTTTAGTAGCGAAATGGTTGCGGCCTAACTGAGAAGACATACCTATGTTCAAAATAACTCCGAATCCGCCAGAAGCAGATTCCAGCTCTACCTCCGCAAAATCCAAAGCCAAGCAGCAAGACGAAACCACCAAACGGGTGCTCGATCACTACTTGCTACCGAAACCGGATAAATCCAAAGACGACCCCAAACCGGGGCAGCTGTACGCCGTCGTGAAAGGCCTCGATAACGAATGTTTGCTTGCCAACCTCACTGAGACGTTGGCTTCGGCTGATGCGATGGTGAGTGATTTGGCGTTTGATCTGGAGGGATCGAGGCGTCATGTGGCGCAGGGGATTCAGCAGTTGATTGAGCTGAGTTCGTTGTTGGCAAATCGGGTGTTGGATAACGTGGAGCCGCGGCAGTAGGATTTTTCCCCAATGAAAAAAACCCGACGTTTTGCGTCGGGTTTTGGTGCTTCTATCCGTAGAAGTGGACGAATAATCTCGAAACACCCTCAATTTTTTTCGCGCATCCCATCACTGTCATATCTAGCTATTAGCTGAAAACAGCCAAAAGCCAACACTCACACAACCGAGTTCACAGTATCGCGTGAGCATTCATTTCAACTAATCGTCGACTGCTATTCTTAGCCCTCACGAATCGAGCCGCGGTCGTCACCTATTAATAATAAGATACTCATAGTAATAAAGAGCTTTAATAAGATGATGCAAGTAATGCATCTCACGAAACTGAATTAATATCATGCGCATAAAAGTTAAGAAATTTATTTCGATCTTATTTTCTTGGCGGAGCCCTTCTTTACTAGGATAGCAAGTGATCATCTGCGTTGAATCATTAAACTCAAAGGTATGGTGGGCAATTGAGTTTCTAATATCTGTATCCAATAGTCCATCATCAAGCTTATACCAGCAGTCATCTAGGTATTTCAGTTTTTCAGAGAGCACCTTATTTGCAAATTTGTCGAGACTGGAAAGCGCCGGGCCATCTTTGCTTGGCAAGAAAGCATTATGGTCCCCGCGATGGATTAAATTGTTTATTCCAGCCACAAGAGCTAGTTGCCTCCCTACAACTTCCGATAGATCCTTATACATATCTTTGCAGGTATCAAATCCTAGCTTTGAAATTTTCGCGGAGCTTTTTTTGCTTTCCTGACCCGAACAAAAATCAAGAAATATGGCTGGCCGCAAATAGAGTTCTAGCTCGAAAATACGCCCATAAAGATTTAGACAGTCCCGCTGTAGACCATTGAGGAACCCCGTCTCTTTTATATAATTATAAAACTCATCCAGCTTCTCTCGCTGATTTTGCGCGAGGTAAATTATTATTTCAGGGTAACGACAGGAGACTTCTCGGACAGTTTCCTCTTCAAGAAAAGCCAGTGTAACCCTTGAAAGTACCGTATAAAGTAAAGCATTAATATCCTGCGGCGCTAGAGAATTGGTATGTTCCTCCTTCAAAAACTCTACCGCTTTCCTTCTAAAAAGCTCCTTGTTGCTTCGAGAATATAATTTAAGTAGCTGCTTAACTTCATTAAATCTTTCGCCGAAGTGATTCAAAAAATCGAGTCTGATCCGAAATATTTCTACAGCTGGGATTCCATTGATAAGAATTTTGTCTTTGTCGACCATTCCGGACGCTACCAAATATGGAGTTCTACCCATCACATAGGTTTGGCTCCAGATTGGAAAATCCAAATGTAAATCAATAAAAAATCGATTGTTTTTTTCTATAGAATCTCTTTCGAACGGTATTTCTTTGGCGTTGCGTAGGACACTTCCGCCCATATCTTTAATATCTATCTCAATAGCTACCCCACATCCCTCACAAAGAAAAGATAGAGGCTGAAATCTTCTGTTGGACATACCTATACGACAATGAGTCTCAGCCCCACAGGTGTCACAAACGATCATCATATTAATATTCATTGGGGTTCGTTTATCCTTAAAACCACCTGAAGCAAAAGGTGAAAACTCATCGAAATAATTGCAAACATCAACATTGCGCTCTGATTTTTAGAGTTGCTCGGGAATGGAGTGCGTAGAAATTCGTCTGCACCGCACATATGCTCCTAGCTAGAAAAACCATCCTATAGCTCTCAATCATCCGCACCGGCAGATCTGGAACCGATCTGCCTGGTATTGTCGCTCTGATTCCTACGAAAGCGAATGGCTAACATTTAAATCCGCTTCTTGAGCATCCTTATCTCAATCCCACTTAGCTTGCTTAAAATCGCAGGGTTACGGTTAAGACGATCCTTTATCGACTCTATAGTGACGGCTCCTTCTAAGCTTTTCGATACCTGCGCTATGATAGATCGCGGTAGGCCAGCATCTGCCAAAAGTATATCTTGCGGCTCAGTACTTCCATACTGAAGCTTGGTGACGAATAGCGAAAAGGAAACCTTCTCCGAGTAAACAAAATTAAATATCGTTTCTAACGCAGTTATATATTTGGGAAGTGAATATTCAAAATAAGTGTAAATCAGATCAAGCACATTCCTAATTTTTGTATCTTCCTTTACTGCGTTGTGCTCTTGTATCATTTGCTTTATTGATGGGCTGTAATAGATGTGGTACTTGACGAACCGAGAAATATTCCCTGCAGTCCAGCTCTGTCGTTTATCTGAATCTGAATATAGAAAGTCATGAGCTAGATAAATTATTGAGTCTACTTGATCCTTCTTTGGTGGGTTATGAGCACCCAACAAGCTGTGTCTTATCGAGGGATTTTCCCTAAGGTGCTTTATTAGTCGAATTTGGTTATCAAACGGCACATACTTGTTCTTTTTTAGAATCTCCAATGGAATACTCAACGACCGAGCCAGGCCAGTGATTTGATCTCTCTGGGCACGACCCGCTTCATTAAGATCATCTAACGAAATTTGAATATTATCCTCTGCCCTCAGATTTTCCGAATCGAATATAGGAAAGGGTATCTCGGCAATATCATCCTGCTCAGCGTGCGGCTCTAGGAATATCGCACGCCCGACAAAATGCTGACCAAATCTACCCGACCGACCTACTACATTCTTGATCTCGAAGCCCGTCAGATCTTGATCAGCCTTTGTGGTGTCAAAAAACACTACATTTTTAGCAGTCGTGTTTACCCCTTCAGTTAGTGTCGGAGTGCAAACAATTACATCCAATTCGCCAGCATTAAACAAATCTACTATTTCGGACTGTATATATTTCGGGATTCCTGCATGGTGAAACGCAACTCCTGAGCGGAGGAAGTCGATTAATCGCCACTCCGTAGATATTGTTTTTTTAATATAGTCAATCAGCTCACATACAGATTCTCTTGTACGTGACGATGAACTAGTTTGCATTTCGCAAATTAACTTCGCGCGTGTCTCCGCTGTATCCTTTCGACCAGCGTACACAATAGTGGGTCCTGTGATTTTTTGAAGAACTTGTTTAAGTCTCGCGTCTTTATTGACTCTGGCGGGTAATGATATTTTTCGATAATTGGGTGATTGCCCATCGAAATAATTTATTATTTCTTTTTGGACGATGTCTGTCTGGAATCTTTCGAAGTGTCCCGATGTTCGCTCTAGATAGCGCCTGCTAAAGCTTTTGAAATAGGGACCAATCAAATAATAGTCACATCTGCGCTTGTACGCCTTGTATAAACAACTTGAAAAAACGGACGAGCGCCCGTCATAATTTCCTACCTTGTAGACCTCATCGAAGACAAAAAAATCGAACTCAATTCCATACTCATCTGTATATAAGTCAAATTTTTCAGGAGTAAATATATAAATAGCCTTCCCTTCAGGAGGTTCAGTATGCGTGGAGAATACCAACGAGTATTTTGAAAGCCCAACGTCCGCTTTGAAGGCCTGGTATGTTTCGTTCAAAAGTGCGTTGGTGGGTACAACTACTGCCACACACTCGTATGAGCTATGGGAGATGATTTCCCTAACAATTCTAGACTTTCCAAAAGATGTTGGCGCACTTATGATTAGCCGCCTCTTCTTCATGAAAAGGTCGTACAAGTCCTTTTGCTCTTTTGTTAAAATGACATCGCTTTCTAGCGAATAAAATGCCTTTTGGGCTATTTCTAAAAAGCCCTCAATTGAGGGCGGGTATTGCAAGCGTTTTCGCAGCATCTCTTCGTAAAGGAATATGCGCGATGAGTTTATGCACTGTTCTAAAAGAGCAACAATCATTGGATCGCTCGTCGCGGCTTCGCAAGCGAAACAAAGTTTTTGTACGCCAAAGGTATAGAAGCGCTCTGACTGAAGAACCTTGTATATGTCTCGTATATGCCTCGCGAACTCAAAAGTATCGTCGGCAAGGGTTATCGCCTCCTCGTCTATTTTCAGCCTTTCGTAGGCGTTCTGCGCGATCCTTAGCAACATACTCATTGGTAGACGGCCTCAATTTGTTCCAACTTTGATTTTATTGAGTCTACATCCGACAACGGGAGCAACAAAAAGAAGACTTCAACATTGGATGGGATAGTAATATTTCGAGAGTTTATAAGTTCGTATTTTTTCGCGAATTGCTTCTTTATATTTTCTTTGAAGCTCTGATCAATACAGGTATATGCCTTTAGAACCGTAGTCTCATAGGTAACTAGAGCAGGTATCACTATCTTTACATCATCAAGTGTGACCGTTCCATCAAGAATTTCGATCACTGATTCAGGTATGTCGACATTGCTATTGAACTCAACATTTGGGCAGAGTATCGAAAACTCATTCTTCAGATACTCTCCTTTCGTATGCGCGACAATCTCTTCGGCAATATCATCTAATGCGCCAGAAAAAGACTTATAAAATTTTACCTCACCTAGCCAAAGGAGCACTTCACCCGCATCATTGACTGTAAAGTGAGCGCAATCAAACCCTTTAATCTGGTCTTTAACCGAACTCCTTAGTTTCACTTTGGTGACCAGTCTCTCGGCTTTATAAAAAGACCGCAATAAGAGAAATAACAGCAGCTCGCCATAATCCCCCTTCTTGTTCTTTTTTGCCTTAGATATTCTGGAAAAGGCCAGTCTGTACATTTCATCGATGTCGTCTTGGTCTTTTAATCGAGTGTATTCCTCTGGGGTAAGGGCGAAATGTGGCATCGCGCCTCGAATGATCTTTACCAGATCATCTTCCCTGTAAACCCCGCTTTCATAGTTGAGATGGTACGGGTGCTTTCCGATACCAGAATCTTCAATCTCCTCGTCGAACCTGAACACGAGCTTGGTGAACCGCGTATAAAGCTTCATTCCGAAGCCCCCGCAGTTGTAGTCGGATAGCCAGAAGTGGCATAGGCGCAAGCAACGTCATTCATTCGGAAATCCCTTTCGATAGAGCACAACGAGCGAAAAGGGCGAAGGTCTGCCCCCATTGAAACTGAGATTACCAGCTAAGGCGTGCAATCGAAACGCCACTAATGCTGCTTGACTGAAAAAAAGGATCGATTTGCGAAACTCGCCGGAGACGTCGTAGCAGGTTGCCTGCGGGCAGTTTGAGCAACCGTTTACTTTTGGCCGAAAGTAGATATCTATCAGGAAGATAGTCTCAGTTAGTTTTCAATATATCAGTCAGATCGTGTGACTGTTTGGGGCCGCTGCGCAGCCCAGCGGGGATAAGGGGACGAATAAGGGGACAAATTTATTTTCCGTAGATTTGCCCCTTCAATAGCACTCGCAATGGATGCTTGCTCCTGCTTCTCCACCTTCCGTGGGCCAAGCCAGGACCTGACCACCGCACCTCCAAGCCACGTATCCTCGCGCCTTTGCCTACAACTGCATCAGAATCCGCCGGCTTTGCAGCCTTGCCCTCGAGCTCTATCGTTTCCTTCCACTGGCCGAGCCGTATCGATGACACTCTGGCACGCTAGGAGCCCTCGAAAGTCATTGGCCCAGGAAGTGGGAGGAGGTCCAATCTCTTATCCGTGAAGGACGCTAATGTGGTCTAGCTCGGGCAAAGAAGCGCTGCTATCCACTCTCGTACACTGCCAATCTGCGGTCTTAATACTTGTAGTAAAAAGGAGGTTTACATCGCCATGGAAATCCAGGAAATCAAGCAACGCCTGGCCCGCCCCGCCGTGAAGCTCATTGCCGGCGGCTTTCGTCCTGCCGGCACCGATGAAGAAAGCTGGCTGGGCAATGTCTTCCTGTTCCGACCGGATGAAGAGGTGCCCACTAATCAGGCGGGGCAACCGTTGCTCCCCTATGCGCAGTTTTACCTACCCGCCCTGCCCATCAACAGCCCTCTGCTAGCAGGGGTTCGTGTGCTGACGGTGTTCATTTCAAACCCGTTCCCCGAGCACTTTGAGCCGATGGGGGATAATTGGGTTATCCGCGAGTACGGGCCGGATGATGTGTTGGTGCGCAAGTCTCTGTCGGTGGCAGGTACACTCCTCAAACCCTTCCCACTGACAGCGCAAGCGGTGCCGGAGGACTTTCCATTGTGGGATGGCGGTGGTGTTCCGGAGGACCTTGAGCAAGCAATCCTTACGCTGGAACGCGCGGGCAAGATCCAGAGCTATTACGACTTGGTCACCCACACCTACGAACACAAGATCGGCGGTTACCCTTCGTTCTGCCAGTCGGGTGTTGATCCGGGTGAAGGCTTCGAGTTTGTGTTCCAGATTTCATCGGACTCGAAGATCAATCTGAACGTGGTCGACAGTGGGAGCCTGATGTTCTGGAAGCACAATGAAACTGGAGAGTGGGCGCTTTATTACGACTTTTACTAGGAGTCAGGGGGCAGATTTATTTTCAGGTTCAATCAGCCCCTTTCTTCCCTACACCAACCTCCTCAAACCGCCGCCGCTTCATGAACAACCCCATCCCTATCGGCACGGCAAAAACCGACAGCAACCCCAGATCAAACCCCAACAAGCGGGTCTGAGCGGCCAAAACGCAGCCAACCGCACCCGCGACCACCATCACCACGCCTAGCCACTTGCGTAGCAGATAGGGTTTGAGGAATCGATCGAGCAGAAAGGACAACACCAAGGCAATAACCAATTGAGTAATTTCGGACATGTACGTCTCCAGTCAGGTCTTGATGATCAGTGTCGAGAGGGTGCGTTGCGGGCCGATGCCGCCGTTTACCTGCGCCTCGATGCTGACTAGCGCGTCACTACAACGAGCGGATTGGGTTCAGATTGTTTCATTTTACTGGACCGGGGAGCGGGGAATGTCGGTCAGTTCAGCCGCAAACCCTGTGGGAGCAAAGCTTGCTCGCGATTGGGGCAAGTCAGTCGACAACTGGTTTGGCTGGTCTATCGCTATCGCGAGCAAGCTTTGCTCCCACAGATTTTGCGCCGGCTGGGCTTTTAGCGGATTGGCAGTGGATTGGGGGTGGGCTTTTTTGTGAGTGCTGCGCACTCAAGCGGGAGCAAGCTCCCTCGCCACAGGTGCGTGGCGTTCAGGGGTGGCGGTCCAGTTTTTTTAGGAACACGGTCATTTCTTTTTCGGCTTGTTTGTCGCCGTGGCCTCGGGCGGCTTCAAGGCCTTGTTGCCAGGCTTGGCGGGCTGCCGGTAGGTTGCCTTGGCCTTGGTGGGCCTTGCCTAGGAGTTTCCAGGCGGCTGAGTACTTGGGGTCGAATTCGACGCAGCGTTGGAGGTGTTCGGCGGCGCGGGGGAACTCGCCTAGGTCGAGGTAGCCTTTGCCGAGGCCGAAGCGGAGGAGGGAGTTATCCACACCCTTGGCGAGCATTTTTTCCAGGGAGTCGAGCATTTTAAAAACTCCTCATGACTAAGATCGTTCCCACGCTCTGCGTGGGAATGCAGCCCGGGACGCTCTGCGTCCCCTCAAGAGCCGAACGCAGAGCGTCCGTAGAGGCATTCCCACGCAGAGCGTGGGAACGATCCGTGGTGGTCAGAAGAAACTCAACCCCACATGGAACAGCTTCTCGACGTCGCGAATGTGCTTCTTGTCCACCAGGAACAGGATCACGTGGTCGCCGGTCTGGATCATGGTGTCGTCGTGGGCGATCAGCACTTCTTCGTCGCGGATGATCGCGCCGATGGTGGTGCCGGGTGGCAGGCCGATGTCGCGGATGGCTTTGCCGATCACTTTGCTGGATTTGGCATCGCCGTGGGCAATGGCTTCGATGGCCTCGGCCGCGCCGCGGCGCAGGGAGTGGACGCTGACGATGTCGCCGCGGCGTACGTGGGCGAGCAAGGTGCCGATGGTTGCCAGTTGCGGGCTGATGGCGATGTCGATGTCGCCGCCCTGGATCAGGTCGACGTAGGCCGGGTTGTTGATGATGGTCATGACCTTCTTCGCCCCCAGGCGCTTGGCCAATAGCGACGACATGATGTTGGCTTCGTCATCGTTGGTCAGGGCCAGGAAGATGTCGGCGTCGGCGATGTTTTCTTCCAGCAACAGGTCGCGGTCCGAGGCACTGCCCTGCAGCACCACGGTGCTGTCGAGGGTGTCGGAGAGGTAGCGGCAGCGCGCCGGGTTCATCTCGATGATCTTGACCTGGTAGCGGCTTTCGATGGCTTCGGCCAGGCGTTCGCCGATCTGCCCGCCGCCGGCGATGACGATGCGCTTGTAGTTCTCGTCCAGGCGGCGCATTTCGCTCATGACAGCGCGAATGTTCGCCTTGGCGGCGATGAAGAAGACTTCGTCGTCGGCTTCGATCACTGTGTCGCCCTGGGGCAGGATCGGCCGGTCACGGCGGAAGATCGCCGCAACGCGGGTTTCCACATTCGGCATGTGCTCGCGTAACTGGCGCAGTTGCTGGCCCACCAGCGGCCCGCCGTAGTAGGCCTTGACCGCCACCAGTTGCGCCTTGCCTTCGGCAAAGTCGATCACCTGCAAGGCACCGGGGTGTTCGATCAGGCGCTTGATGTAGTTGGTCACCACTTGCTCGGGGCTGATCAGCACATCCACCGGGATCGCTTCGTTGTCGAACAGGTCGGCGCGGGTCAGGTAGGCCGCTTCGCGCACCCGGGCGATCTTGGTCGGGGTGTGGAACAACGTGTGGGCAACCTGGCAGGCGACCATGTTGGTTTCGTCGCTGTTGGTCACGGCGACGAGCATGTCGGCATCGTCGGCACCGGCCTGGCGCAGCACCGTCGGCAACGAGCCGCGACCTTGCACGGTGCGGATGTCGAGACGGTCGCCGAGGTCGCGCAGGCGTTCACTGTCGGTGTCGACCACAGTGATGTCGTTGGCCTCGCTGGCCAGATGTTCCGCCAGCGAACCGCCGACTTGTCCTGCGCCGAGGATGATGATTTTCATCCAGTCACTCCTATCGAATCGGTCTTAACCGCGTGCGGCGGCGATCTTGATCAGCTTGGCGTAGTAGAACCCGTCGTGACCACCTTCCTGGGCCAGCAACTGCCGGCCGTGAGGCTGCTTGAGGCCGGCCTGGCTGGCAAGGTCCAGCTCCCGGGCGCCTGGGGTGCGGGCGAGGAAGGCTTCGATCACTTCGGTGTTCTCGGTCGGCAAGGTCGAGCAGGTGGCGTAGAGCAGCATGCCGCCCACTTCCAGGGTCGGCCACAGGGCATCGAGCAGTTCGCCCTGCAACACGGCCAGCGCGGCAATGTCGTCCGGCTGGCGAGTAAGCTTGATGTCCGGATGGCGACGGATCACGCCGGTGGCCGAGCATGGCGCGTCGAGGAGGATGCGCTGGAACGGCTTGCCGTCCCACCAGGTCGCGGTGTCGCGGCCATCGGCGGCGATCAGCTCGGCCTCCAGGCCCAGGCGTTCGAGGTTTTCCTTCACGCGCACCAGGCGCTTGGCTTCCAGGTCCACCGCCACCACGCCAGCCAGCTTCGGCTCGACCTCGAGGATGTGACAGGTCTTGCCACCCGGTGCGCAGCAGGCGTCCAGCACCCGTTGGCCGGGCGCCAGTTCCAGCAGGTCGGCGGCCAGTTGGGCGGCTTCGTCCTGGACGCTGATCCAGCCCTCGGCAAAGCCCGGCAAGGCGCGCACATCGCCGGGGGTTTCCAGGACGATGCCGTCGCGGCTGTACTGGCACGGGATGGCCGGGATGCCCGCCTCGCCCAGCAACGCCAGGTAGGCGTCGCGGGTATGGTGGCGACGGTTGACCCGTAGGATCATCGGCGGGTGGGCGTTGTTGGCGGCGCAGATGGCTTCCCATTGCTCGGGCCAGAAGGCCTTGAGGGATTTTTGCAGCCAGCGCGGGTGCGCCGTGCGGACCACCGGGTCGTGCTCCAGCTCGGCCAGCAGGGTTTCGCTTTCCCGCTGGGCACGGCGCAACACGGCATTGATCAGGGCCTTGGCCCAGGGCTTCTTCAGCTTGTCGGCGCAGCCCACGGTTTCGCCGATGGCGGCATGGGCCGGGACGCGGGTGTAGAGCAGTTGATAGAGCCCCACCAGCAGCAGCGCCTCGACGTCGGCATCGGCGGCCTTGAACGGCTTCTGCAACAGCTTGGCCGCGAGGGCCGACAGCCGCGGCTGCCAACGGGCGGTGCCGAACGCCAGGTCTTGGGTGAAGCCGCGATCACGGTCTTCGACCTTGTCCAGTTGGGTCGGCAGGGAACTGTTGAGGGAGGCTTTGCCGCTGAGGACGGCGGCAAGTGCCTTGGCGGCGGCCAGACGTGGGTTCATGAGGCGTCCGCCGCTTGGCCGAGGACGATGCCGACGGCAAATTTCTCACGGCGGCTGTTGAACAGGTCGCTGAAATTCAGTGCCTTGCCACCGGGCAGTTGCAGGCGCGTCAGGCACAGCGCCTGTTCACCGCAGGCAACGACGAGGCCGTCCTTGCTGGCACTGAGGATCTCACCCGGTGCGCCCTTCCCTTCGGCGTAACTCGCCGCCAGCACTTTCAGGGCTTCGCCGTTCAAGGTGCTGTGGCAGATCGGCCAAGGGTTGAAGGCCCGCACCAGGCGCTCCAGCTCAACGGCTGGGCGGCTCCAGTCGATGCGGGCTTCGTCCTTGTTCAGTTTGTGCGCGTATGTGGCCAGGCTGTCGTCCTGCACCTCGCCTTCCAGCGTGCCAGCGGCCAGGCCGGCAATCGCCTCGACCACCGCTGGCGGGCCGATCAGCGCGAGGCGGTCGTGCAGGCTGCCACCGGTGTCGTCGGCGCTGATGGGGGTGCTGACCTTGAGCAGCATCGGCCCGGTGTCCAGGCCGGCTTCCATGCGCATCACGGTCACGCCACTCTCGGCATCGCCCGCTTCCACGGCGCGCTGGATCGGCGCGGCACCGCGCCAGCGCGGCAGCAGCGAAGCGTGGCTGTTGATGCAACCCAGGCGCGGGATGTCCAGCACCACTTGGGGCAGGATCAGGCCGTAGGCGACCACCACCATCAAGTCCGGCTTGAGCGCCGCCAGTTCGGCCTGGGCTTGCGCATCGCGCAGGGTCGGCGGCTGCAACACCTCGATGCCGTGCTCCAGGGCCAGCTGCTTGACCGGGCTGGGCATCAGTTTTTGCCCGCGACCGGCCGGCCGGTCCGGCTGGGTGTAGACCGCAACGATGTCGTGGGGGCTGGCCAGCAGGGCCTTGAGGTGTTCGGCGGCAAATTCGGGAGTGCCGGCAAAGACGATGCGCAGTGGCTCAGTCATGGGTAGCTCTCAATTACAAAGCAGTCGCAAAAAGAAAAAGGCTTGCCGCGGCAAGCCTTTGAAGGGGGGCATCAAGCATTCTGGCGATGAAGTTTTTCCAGTTTTTTCTTGATGCGGTCACGCTTGAGGGTAGACAGGTAATCCACGAACAACTTGCCGTTGAGGTGGTCACACTCGTGCTGGATGCACACCGCCAGCAAGCCTTCGGCGATCAGTTCATAAGGCTGGCCGTCACGGTCCAGGGCCTTGATCTTGACCTTCTGTGGGCGGTCGACGTTTTCGTAGAAGCCCGGTACCGAGAGGCAGCCTTCCTGGTATTGGTCCATCTCGTCGGTCAGGGTTTCGAACTCGGGGTTGATGAACACCCGCGGCTCGCTGCGGTCTTCGGAGAGGTCCATGACGACGATACGCTTGTGCACGTTGACCTGGGTCGCGGCGAGGCCGATGCCTGGCGCTTCATACATTGTTTCAAACATGTCATCGACCAACTGACGCACTTCGTCGTCCACTACGGCCACTGGTTTGGCGATAGTGCGCAGGCGCGGGTCCGGAAATTCGAGAATGTTCAAAATGGCCATAAGCTTGATAAATGCACGTGTGAGGTAAAGTCGGGTGGCTGGCCTGGCGTGTCTTGGGATGCAGGCTACCGTTGTAAAACGATGCGCTTGTGGAGAATAGCTCCTTAAGCAGCGAGCCACGGGGGCTCTGGCGTTTTACGCGAACGCACATAATAAAGGGATTCACCGCATGAGGAAATCACTACTCGCCCTGCTGCTCCTGGCCTCGGCCGGTATCGCGCATGGGCAAGTGCAACTTCGGGAAGGTTTTCCCCAGCAATACACGGTGGTGACGGGGGACACACTGTGGGACATTTCCGGCAAGTACCTGCGCGAGCCGTGGAAATGGCCGGAGCTGTGGCAGGCCAACCCGCAGATCGAAAACCCCAACCTGATCTATCCGGGCGACACCCTGTCGCTGGTCTACGTCAACGGCCAGCCGCGCCTGACCCTCAATCGCGGCGCCTCGCGCGGCACCATCAAGCTGTCGCCGCGCATTCGCAGTTCGCCAGTGGCCGACGCCATCCCGAGCATTCCGCTGCAAGCCATCAACAGCTTCCTGCTGAGCAACCGCATCGTCGACACGCCTGAGGATTTCAACAAGGCTCCCTACGTCGTCGCCGGCAATGCCGAACGGGTGCTCAGTGGCATGGGGGATCGGGTCTTCGCCCGTGGCTCGTTCGATGCGAACCAGACGGCGTACGGCATCTTCCGCCAGGGCAAGGTCTACACCGACCCCGAGACCAAGGAATTCCTGGGCATCAACGCCGACGACATCGGCGGCGGCGAGGTGGTCGCCACCGAGGGCGACGTCACCACCCTGGTCCTGCAACGCACCACCCAGGAAGTGCGCCTGGGTGATCGCCTGTTCAGCGGCGAAGAGCGCTCGATCAATTCGACCTTCATGCCCAGCGCGCCGAAATCGGACATCCACGGGTTGATCCTGGACGTGCCGCGAGGCGTGACCCAGATCGGCGCGCTGGACGTGGTCACCCTGAACAAGGGCCGGCGCGACGGGCTGACCGAAGGCAATGTGCTGGCGGTGATGAAGACCGGTGAAACCGTACGCGACCGCATCACGGGCGAGCGGGTGAAGATCCCCGACGAGCAGGCCGGCCTGCTGATGGTTTTCCGCACCTACGACAAGCTCAGCTATGGCCTGGTGCTGTACGCATCGCGCTCGTTGGCAGTGCTCGACAAGGTCCGTAATCCGTAACGGGTCTCACAAGTTACCAACAGAGTTATCCACAGCTTGTTCCCGTTTGTACGGGGCTTATAACGATCAAGGATTGATCACATGCCACTGCCTGAATCTGCGCCGGTTTCCCCTGCGGAACTGGAGGCCCGGCTACGCCTTCACCGCTTGCCGGAGCTGGGACCCAAACGTTTCATGACGCTGATGGAGGCCTTCGGCTCGGCCTCCAAGGCCATCAGTGCACCGGCCAGCGCCTGGCGCGCGCTGGGCTTGCCGCTGGCCTGTGCCGAGGCGCGGCGCAACCCGGATGTGCGTGACGGTGCTGCCCACGCACTGGCCTGGCTGGAGCCTGCGGGCCAGCATTTACTGATGTGGGACCAACCCGACTACCCGGCGCTGTTGGCGCAGATCAGCGACGCGCCGCCGCTGCTGTTCGTCGCTGGCGACACTTCGATCCTGGAAAAACCCCAGCTGGCGATGGTCGGCAGTCGGCGGGCATCGCGGCCGGGCATGGACACTGCGGCGGCGTTTTCCCGAAGCTTGGCCGGGGCCGGTTTTGTCATCACCAGCGGCCTGGCCCTGGGCATCGATGCGGCAGCCCATCAGGCGGCATTGGATGTTGGCGGGCGCACCGTCGGCGTGTTGGGCACCGGCCTGGAAAATTTTTATCCACAGCGCAATCGTCGGCTGGCGGACGCGATGATTGCCCAGGGCAGCGCGGTGTTGTCGGAGTTCCCGCTGGACGCACCGCCCCACGCCAGCAACTTTCCGCGGCGCAACCGGATCATCAGCGGCTTGTCCCTCGGTGTGCTGGTGGTGGAGGCCAGTGTCGCCAGCGGTTCGCTGATCACCGCGCGACTGGCGGCGGAACAGGGCCGCGAGGTGTATGCCATTCCTGGATCGATTCATCACCCCGGGGCCCGGGGCTGCCATCAGTTGATCCGCGACGGGGCGGCGCTGGTGGAAACCGTCGAGCACATCCTCGAAGCGCTGCGCGGTTGGCAGCGGTTGCCGCCGGCCTCGGAGCCCGTGCCCGTGACCCATCCGCTGTTGCGCCTGCTGCATGCCGCGCCGCTGAGCAGTGAGGCGCTGGCCGACGCCAGTGGCTGGGGCTTGCCCAAAGTGCTGGCGGCGTTGACCGAACTGGAGATGGAAGGCCGCGCCACCTGTGACAACGGACGCTGGTTTGCGCGCTAGGTTTTATGGGGAAGATCGGTAAACTGCCCACAGCCTTATTTGCGTTGCGGGAGAATCTTTCATGGTCAACAGTTGGCGTGTGCAACAAGCCGCGCGAGAAATTCGCGCCGGGGCGGTGATTGCCTATCCAACCGAAGCGGTCTGGGGCCTGGGTTGTGACCCATGGAACGAAGAGGCGGTGGAACGCCTGCTGGCGATCAAGTCACGGCTGCCCGACAAAGGCCTGATCCTGGTGGCTGACAATATCCACCAGTTCGACTTTCTGTTCGAAGACTTCCCCGAAACCTGGATGGACCGCATGGCCAGCACCTGGCCGGGGCCCAATACCTGGCTGGTGCCGCACCAGAACCTGCTGCCGGAATGGATCACCGGGGTGCACGACACCGTCGCGCTGCGGGTCAGCGATCATCCCACCGTGCGCGACTTGTGCTCGCTGGTGGGGCCGCTGGTGTCCACCTCGGCCAACCCCCAAGGACGCCCGGCGGCGCGCACGCGGATTCGCGTCGAGCAGTATTTCCGCGGACAGATCGACCTGGTGCTGGGCGGCAACCTGGGCGGACGCAGGAACCCCAGCGTGATTCGCGACCTGGCGACTGGCAAGGTCGTGCGCCCGGACTGATACCGCGTCATCGTTCATCGCGGGCAAGCCTTGCTCCCACAGAGTAAAACCTGTGGGAGTGAGGCCTACTTTCACAGAACATAGCCTGTGGGAGATCTACCTCCACAGAGCATGGCCTGTGGGAACATGGCCTACTTCCACAGAACATACCCTGTGGGAGCATGGCTTGCCCGCGATGAGGCCATCACAAACACCCTGTAATTCAAGGCAGGAGAACGGTCGACCCCGTCGTGCGCCGCGCCGACAACTCGGTATGGGCCTTGGCCGCTTCCGCCAGTGGGTAACGCTGGTTGATGTCCACCGTGAGTTTGCCGCTGGTGATCATTGCGAACAGTTCATCGGCCATGCGCTGCAGGTTTTCGGCGTTGTTGGCGTAAGTCGCCAGGGTCGGGCGGGTGACGTAGAGCGAGCCCTTGGCCGAGAGAATCCCGAGGTTCACACCGTCCACCGCACCCGAGGCGTTGCCGAAGCTCACCACCAGGCCACGGGGGGCGACGCTGTCCAGCGACGTCAACCAAGTATCCTTGCCAACCCCGTCGTACACCACGGGCACCTTTTTGCCGTCAGTCAGTTCCAGCACCCGCTGTGCGACGTTTTCCTTGCTGTAGTCGATGGTTTCCCAAGCACCGTGGGATTTGGCGATGGCGGCTTTTTCCGGCGAGCTGACGGTGCCGATCAGCTTCACGCCCAAGGCCTTGGCCCACTGGCAGGCCAGGGAACCCACACCACCAGCGGCGGCGTGGAACAGAATGGTTTCGCCACCCTTGAGTTCATAGGTCTGGCGCAGCAGATACTGCACGGTCAGGCCCTTGAGCATCACGCCCGCCGCCTGTTCGAAACTGATGGATTCGGGCAGATGCACCAGGTTGGCCTCAGGCAAGACATGCACATCGCTGTAGGCCCCCAGCGGGCCGCTGCCGTACGCCACCCGGTCACCGACCTTGAACCGCGTGACGTGCGAGCCGATCGCCTCGACCACGCCCGCGCCCTCGGCGCCCAGGCCCGATGGCAACGCCGGTGGCGGATAAAGGCCGCTGCGGTAGTAGGTGTCGATGAAATTCAGACCGATCGCCTTATTGCTGACGCGCACCTGCTGCGGGCCGGGCTCGGCAGGCGAGTAATCGACGTACTCAAGCACTTCGGGACCGCCGTGGGAACTGAACTGGATACGTTTGGCCATCTTCACTTTCTCCTTGTCGCATGACTTTTACCAAGCCTGCTATCGGACTCCTAAGCTTGACCGTCGTCAACTGTGGTGTGGGCAAGTGCGGTGGTATCCTGTGCGCCCATTTGCCACCGGCCCGCCATACGCCGCGTAGCGTAGCCCTGATCAAGGTGATGTCATGTCCACTCGCACCGAGGCCGTGAAAGCCTACCTGCTCGACCTGCAAGACCGTATTTGCGCCGCCCTGGAAACCGAAGACGGCGGCACGCGCTTCGTCGAAGATGCCTGGACCCGGCCGGCCGGTGGCGGCGGTCGCACGCGGGTGATCGAGAACGGCACGGTGATCGAAAAGGGCGGCGTCAACTTTTCCCACGTCTTCGGCAGCGGCCTGCCACCCTCGGCCAGTGCCCATCGGCCAGAACTGGCCGGACGCGGCTTCGAAGCCTTGGGCGTGTCGCTGGTGATCCACCCGTACAACCCGCACGTGCCGACCTCCCACGCCAACGTGCGCTTTTTCATCGCCGAAAAGGAAGGCGAAGAGCCGGTCTGGTGGTTTGGCGGCGGCTTCGACCTGACGCCTTACTACGGCGTCGAGGAAGACTGCGTCCATTGGCACCGTGTCGCCGAGCAGGCCTGCGCGCCGTTCGGCCCTGAGGTGTACCCGCGCTACAAAGCCTGGTGCGACAGCTATTTCCACCTCAAGCATCGCAACGAGCCCCGGGGCATCGGCGGCCTGTTTTTCGACGACCTGAACGCGTGGGATTTCGACACCTGCTTCGCCTTCATCCGCGCCATCGGCGACGCCTACATCGATGCCTACCTGCCGATCGTGCGCCGCCGCAAGCACGACGCGTTCACCGCCAAACAGCGGGAATTCCAGGAGTTTCGCCGTGGGCGCTACGTGGAATTCAACCTGGTCTACGACCGCGGCACCCTGTTCGGGCTGCAATCGGGTGGACGTACCGAGTCGATCCTGATGTCCCTGCCACCGCAAGTGCGCTGGGGCTACGACTGGAAAGCCGAGCCGGGCAGCGAAGAAGCGCGGCTGACCGAGTACTTCCTGCAGGATCGCGATTGGCTGGCGACGGCCTGAACGAGGATTGTCCATGGACCACTACGTTGTAATGGGTAACCCGATCGGCCACAGCAAGTCGCCGTTGATCCATCGCCTGTTTGCCGAGCAGACCGGGCAAACCCTGGACTACAGCACGCTGCTGGCGCCCTTGGAGGATTTCGTAGGTTGCGCCCGAGCATTTTTCCGCCAGGGACGTGGGGCGAACGTCACGGTGCCGTTCAAGGAAGACGCCTTCCGCCTGGCCGATAGCCTGACCGAGCGGGCCCAGCGGGCCGGGGCGGTCAATACGTTGAGCAAACTGGCCGACGGTCGTCTGCTGGGTGACAACACCGACGGCGCCGGGCTGGTCCGGGACCTGACCGTCAATGCCGGCTTCAGCCTCAAGGGCAAGCGCATCCTGTTGCTCGGGGCTGGCGGCGCGGTGCGCGGTGCCCTGGAACCGCTGCTGGCCGAAGCGCCGGCCTCGGTGATCATCGCCAATCGCACGGTGGAAAAGGCCGAATTGCTGGCCGAGTTGTTCGCCGACCTGGGCCCGGTCTCCGCCAGCGGGTTCGACTGGCTGCAAGAGCCGGTGGACCTGATCATCAACGCCACTTCCGCGAGCCTGTCGGGGGATGTACCGCCGATTGCCGCCAGCCTGATCGAGCCCGGCAAGACGGTTTGCTACGACATGATGTATGGCAAGGAACCGACCTCGTTCTGCCGTTGGGCCAAGGAACACGGCGCGGCGGTGGCGATGGATGGCCTGGGCATGCTCGCCGAACAGGCCGGCGAAGCGTTCTACCTGTGGCGCGGGGTACGCCCGGACACCGCGCCGGTGCTGGCCGAGCTGCGCCGCCAGTTGGCGCTGTAGGACCTATGTAGGAGCTGTGTAGGAGCTGTCGAGTGCAACGAGGCTGCGATCTTTCCCCAGACACTTGAATCTCAAGCGAAAGATCAAAATCAAAAGATCGCAGCCTTCGGCAGCTCCTACAGGGGTTGATTCAATTCAGTCTTCGAAATGAATCGGGCACTTCTGCGCCCCCTCCAGCTTCAACAACTCCTCCACCACCTGCGGCCGGGCCATGCGCAAGGTCAGGCTACGGCCCTGGCTGCGCAGGCGCCGGGCTTCCTGGTGGAGCATTTCCACCCCGGAATAATCGATGAAGTTGATCTGCTGGGCATCGATGACCACCCGCTGCGCCTGCAACCGTTGCAGACGTGCTTGCAGGTAATGGCTGGCGCCGAAAAAGATCGAGCCGCCGACCCGCAGGATTTCCGCCTCCCCTTCGCGAAAATGCTGCACTCGCGGCTGTGAAGTGCGCTTGAGGTAAAAGAACAGCGAAGCCAGTACGCCGGCGTAGATGGCGGTTTGCAGCTCCAGCAGCAACGTGGCCAGGCAGGTCAGGCCCATCACCACGAATTCGGCGCGGCTCACGCGGTACAACGCCCGGATACCGCGATGGTCCACCAGCCCCCAGGCGATCAGCAGAATGCTGCCGGCCATGGCCGGAATCGGGATGTGCGCGATGAGGTTCGCCCCGGCGACCGCAAACAACGCCACCCACAAGGCCGAGAACACCCCGGCCAGGGGCGAGCAGGCCCCGGCTTCATAGCTGAGGCCGGAACGGGTAAAGGAACCGGCCGACAATGATCCGGAGAAAAATCCGCCAACGATGTTGGAAAGTCCCTGCGCCCTCACCTCCTGGTTCGCATCGAGCAATTGCCCGGAACGTACCGACAGCGAGCGGGCGATGGACAGGCTGGTGACCAGCCCGAGCATGCCCACCGCGACGGCCCCGGGCAGCAGGCGCAGGATCAGCTCCAGGTCCAACGGCAACAACGTGAGCGGCGGCAGGCGTCCGGCAAAGGCACTGACCAGCGCCACATGCGCGAACATCGCCGGCCACAACCAGACCACCAGGCTGCTGATGACTAAAGTTATCAACAGGCTCGGCCAGCGCGGCAGCAAGCGCTTGAGCACCACACCCAGGACCAGGGTCCCCAACCCCAACAGCAGCGACGGCTTATCCACAGCCCCGATGTGGTCGACCAGCATCAGCAGGCCCCTCAACGCCGTGGCTTCGTTCGGCAGGTCGAGGCCCAGCAGGTTCGGCAACTGCCCCAGGGCGATGACCACCGCCGCGCCCAGGGTGAAACCCAGCACCACCGAGTGCGAGACGAAATTCACCAGCGCCCCGAAACGCAGCAACCCCAGCAACCATTGGAAAATACCCGCCAACACCGTCAGCAGCAGGATCAAGGTGATGTAGTCCTGGCTGGCGGGGACGGCCAGCGGACTGACGGTGGCGTACAAGACGATGGAAATCGCCGCCGTGGGCCCGCAGATCAGGTGCCACGACGAACCCCACAGGCAGGCGATCAGCACCGGCACGATCGCCGCATACAAGCCGTATTCCGGTGGCAGACCGGCAATCAGGGCGTAGGCAATGGACTGCGGCAACGCGAGAATCGCGCCGCTCAGGCCGACGATCAGGTCACGGCCGACACTGGCGCGGGTCTGCCGAGGCAGCCAGCTCAGGAAAGGCAAGAGTGAACGGCGCGTGGGGATTGCCATGGGGCCTCAAGGATGGGGTTTGCAAACAAGGGTATCAGGACAAGGCACCGTTCTCCCTGTGGCGAGGGGATTTATGTGGGAGCAAAGCTTGCTCGCGAAACAGGCACCTCGGTCTCTGAAAGACCGAGTCGTCTTCATCGCGGGCAAGCCTTGCTCCCACATAAATCCCCTTGCGACAGTGCTCCGCCGTCAGAGCTTGGCCTTCACCGCCGCCAGCGCATCCTTGCCATCGAGGGTCTTCACACCGTCCAGCCATTTATCCAGGACCGCCGGGTTGGCCTTGATCCAGGCCTTGGCCGCATCGGCGTTGCTGACCTTGTTGTTCACCACCTCAGACATGATGCTGTTTTCCATGTCCTGGGTGAAGCTCAGGTTGGTCAGCAGCTTGCCCACGTTCGGGCAGGCCTGTGCATAACCTTTGCGGGTCAGGGTGTAGACGCTGCCGGTGTCGCCGAAGTATTTCTCGCCGCCCTTGAGGTAGTGCATTTTCAATTGCACGTTCATCGGGTGCGGGGTCCAGCCGAGGAAGGTCACAAACTTCTGTTTCTTCACCGCCCGGGAGACTTCCGCCAGCATCGCCTGCTCGCTGGATTCCACCAGTTTCCACTCGCCCATGCCGAAGTCATTGGTCTTGATGATTTCTTTCAGGGAGAGGTTGGCCGGAGCGCCGGAGCCGATGCCGTAGATCTTCTTGTCGAACTTGTCGGCGAATTTGTTCAGGTCGGCAAAGTTATGCACACCGGCATCCCAGACGTAGTCCGGGACCGCCAGGGTGAACTCGGTACCGTCGAGGTTCTTGGCCAGTTGCGTGACGTCGCCATTGGCGACGAACTTGTCATAAAAGCCCTGCTGCGCCGGCATCCAATTACCCAAAAACACATCCACCTGGCCATCCTTGAGGCCACCGAAGGTGATCGGCACCGCGAGGGTGTCGACCTTGGCCTTGTAGCCCATCCCGTCCAGCAGGAACCCGGTGATGGCATTGGTGGCGGCGATATCGCTCCAACCCGGGTCGGCCATCTTCACGGTTTCGCAGCTTTGCTCGGCCCAGGCCGAAACACTGCTCAACGCCAACAGCCCAGCGGTCAGTACTGTGGATAACTTTTGCATGGCTTGCCCCTTACGTTATTGGTTTTGGCAGGGTTGTGGATAACGGGCCTTGCGTTCCAGATCGTCGAGGTCGATGTGGTTACGCATGTACTGCTGGCTGGCGTCCACCAGCGGCTGGTGATCCCAGCTCTTGAGTTTGCCCAGGGTCAGCGCCTGGGCGACGAAACGACGGCGGCGCTGGCTGGCGAGCACCTGTTGATGAATGGTCGGGATGTCCCACTTGGCACGCGCTTCAGCGAGAAAATCGGCGAACAGGGCCTGATGCTCCAGGGATTGGCTGAGATTTTCCAGTTCCTTGGGATCGTTGCGCAGGTCGAACAGCAGGCACGGGTCATCTTCGCTGTAGATGAATTTCCACTGGCCGCGACGGATCATCATCACGGGGCTGATGGTGCCTTCGGCCATGTATTCACCGAAGACTTCGTCATGCCCGCCCTGCCCTTGCAGATGCGGCACCAGCGAACGGCCATCCAGCGGCAAGCCCGGTTCCAACGTGCCGCCGGCCAGCTCGACCAGGGTCGGCAGCAAGTCGGCGGTGGACACGGCCGCGCCCACCCGGCCGCTGGCGAACTGCCCCGGTGCGCTGATGAGCAACGGGACGCGGGCAGCCATTTCGAACCAGTGCATTTTGTACCAGAGGCCCTTTTCGCCGAGCATGTCCCCGTGATCGCCGGAGAACACGATGATCGTATCGTCCAGCAGACCGGTGTCTTCCAGGGTTTGCAGGAGCTTGCCGACGTTGCTGTCAATGTAGCTGCACGCGCCGAAATAGGCGCGGCGGGCATCCCGAATCTTATCCACAGGCATTGGCTTGTCCCACAGGTCATAGACCTTCAGCAGCCGCTGGGAATGGGGGTCGAGCGTCGTTTGCGCCGGGGTCTGCGGCAAAGGGATGTCGCTGTCGTCATACAAATCCCAGAACGCCTTGGGAATCGTGTACGGGTCGTGTGGGTGGGTCATCGATACGGTGAGGCAAAACGGCTGGTCACCGTCCTCGCGAATGTGGTCGAACAAGTACTGCTGGGCCTTGAATACCACTTCTTCATCGAAATCCAGCTGGTTGGTGCGCACACAGGGCCCGGCCTGCAACACCGACGACATGTTGTGGTACCAACTCGGCCGCACGTCCGGCTCGTCCCAGTTCACCGCCCAGCCGTAATCGGCCGGGTAGATGTCGCTGGTCAGGCGCTCCTCGTAGCCGTGCAGCTGGTCCGGCCCGCAAAAGTGCATCTTGCCGGACAGCGCCGTGCGGTAGCCGAGGCGACGCAGGTAATGGGCGTAGGTCGGCACGTCCGCCGGGAAATCCGCCGCGTTGTCGTACGCACCGATCTTGCTCGGCAACTGGCCGCTCACCAGGGTGAAACGCGACGGTGCGCACAGCGGGCTGTTGCAATAGGCGGCATCGAACACCACGCCCTCAGAGGCGAGGCGCGACAGGTTCGGCAGCTTGATCGGCGAAGGACCGTAGATCGGCAACATTGGCGCGGCCATTTGATCGGCCATGATGAAAAGAATGTTCTTGCGCTTCATGTATTCGCGGCATTCCATAGTAGACAGTTATGCGATATTGCTGCGATTGAGCATGTAGCCCCCGGGTTTTGGGGTAAAGCCCATGCAGGATAATGACTAGGATAAGCACCGCTTATGTATGACGCCCTGGGTAACCTGTCCCTGGAACTGTTCCGTGCCTTTGAAGCCGCAGCACGCCAACAAAGCTTTACGGCGGCGGCGATTGAGCTGGGCACCACGCAACCGGCCATCAGCCAGCAGATCAAGCGCCTGGAAGAGCAACTGGGCACGCGGTTGTTCGACCGCATCTATCGCGGCATCGAACTGACCGAGGCCGGGACGATCCTGTTCGAGCAGGTCCAGGCCGGCTTGCAAAGCATCGATGCCGGGCTGAGTGCGATCACTGCCCAGCATCAGCATGAGGTGCTGCAAGTCGCCACGGACTTCGCCTTCGCCGCCTATTGGTTGATGCCGCGCTTGCATCGCTTCCACGCCGCCAATCCGCAGGTGGACGTCAGCCTGGTGACCAGCGAACGCAACCACAACATGCTGCGCACTGATATCGACGTTGCTGTGCTGTTCGGCGACGGTCGCTTCAAACAGGGCGAAAGTCGCTGGCTGTTCAGCGAAGAAGTCTTTCCGGTGTGCAGCCCGCTGCTGCTCAAGGAACGTCCCCTGCCCTTGTCCGCCCAGGCCTTGGCGGAGTTTCCATTGCTGCACCTGCGCGCAGGCAACAGCAACAGCTGGTTCGACTGGAGCGGCGTATTCCGCGAGCTGGGCATCACCTCGCCGCCAGCACCCGGGCAACTGCGCTTCGACAACTACACGCTGCTCATCCAGGCGGCGATTGGCGGCCAGGGCGTCGCCATCGGCTGGCGGCACCTTGTGGATAACTTATTGGCGCAAGGGCTGCTGTGTCGCCCGATCGCTGAAACGGTGCTGTCGCGGCTGGGGTATTACGTGGTCTTGCCCCAGCGTAAACGCCGCGGTGTGTTGATCAGGCAATTCGTCGATTGGCTGATGGAAGAACAGGCCAACAGTGCCGAATCGCTCACGGGGCTGCCGTTGCCGTCGATTGCTGTTTGAGTATGTGGCCGTTTTTTTGGGGCTGCTTCGCCCGAAGCGTCGGACCGGCCCAGCGGGAGCAAGCTCCCTCGCCACAGGATGTCCACAGCTAGTTGGCGGCGACAAAGCTGACGTGCTCGCCCACGTGCAGGTTCAGGCGCAGCTCATCGGCGATGCCGACCGCCACCCGGTTGAGTCGCTCCAGGGATTCGGCCATGCCGGGTTCGAGGCTGGTGCTGACCTGGCTGAAATGTTCGATGCCCAGGCCAGGCGCGGCATAGGGTGCATTGATCAAGGTCCACTGCAAGGTGCTGTTCTTCAGGGCATCGAGCACTTCTTCGGCGGCATGGCACTGCAAATCGTCGTCCGTCGGCTCCTCATCGAGCACCGCAAAGTCGCCCACCAGGAACAGCCGGGGAATATTCACCGCCTGCATGCCGGCGATCAGTGCATCCACGGCCAATACTTGCTCCACCGGGCCGGGAATCAGTGTGCGCTCCACTTGTTCGCTGTTCATCGGCAACCCCGGCGCGTTGAGCAGACACACCACGGCGCTGGCACCGGCAACACTTTGCTTGACCCGCTCGGGATCGAAAAGATCACCGGTCTTGGTCCGCAGGCCCGGGCGTGGAGCCAGGGCAGTAAGATCGTCGAGAATGGCGATGACTTCGTGCTGGCGCCGCAGCATTTCAGCCATCAACGCACTGCCGAGGCTGCTCATGGCACCATAGAGCACCACTTTGATGACCGGGGTTTCGGCGTTTTTCATGGCTGCTTTCCTCTTTATCCCGCGTGTAAAGGCTCTGACCCGCGGCAAACGGCGAGGGTTCGGCCTCTTTTCAAGGAGTGACAGATGCAGCGGATCAAGGGCTACCACGTCCACGTGTATTTCGACGCCAGCACCCTCGACCAGGCGCGGGCCTTGTGTGAGGAAGCGGCGCAACTGTTTCCGCTGAAAATGGGCCGCGTCCATCAACGCCCAGTCGGCCCGCACCCGGACTGGAGCTGTCAGCTGGCCTTCGATCCACAGTACATCGGCGTGGTCCTGCCGTGGCTGGCGCTCAATCGCAAGGGCCTGGTGATTTTCCTGCACCCGGAGACCGGCGATGACCTGACGGACCACACCGAGCATGCGATCTGGATGGGCGCGGTGCGGCCGTTGAATCTTTCAGCATTCAAAGCAAGCACCTGACGGCTTTTGTGGCGAGGGAGTCCCGCTGGGCTGCGAAGCGGCCCCAGGATTTTGCGGTCGCTGCGCAACCGAGCGGGAGCAAGCTCCCTCGCCACAAAAGCTGGACCAACCAATATCACCGGCGAAAGCTTGCTGAAAGCTAGCGCGATTAGGATCACCCCCACTACCGGCAAAAGACCGGTCGGCCAAAGCGAGTTTTCAAGGCTCGTTCGGCCCTTTTAACAACAACAATGGTGATTCTGATGTCCGCTGCTACCCGTCCCGCTGCACCCACTCCATCCGTCCGTCCCGTGCCCTGCATCTCGCGCTGACCTGTCCGGTTCGCCTTTGCCCGCCGCGCCACGCCTGGAGTATTTCCTATGCTGACTTTCCTTGGCTTCGCCATGGTCATCACGTTCATGTTCCTGATCATGACCAAGCGCCTGTCTGCGCTGATCGCCCTGATCATCATCCCGATCCTGTTCGCCCTGTTCGGCGGCTTTGCGCCGAAGATCGGCCCGATGATGCTCGAAGGCATCACCAAGCTCGCCCCGACCGGGGTGATGCTGATGTTCGCGATTCTGTATTTTGCCCTGATGATCGACTCCGGCCTGTTCGACCCGGCCGTGCGCAAGATCCTCAAGCTGGTCAAGGGCGACCCGTTGAAAGTTTCGGTCGGTACCGCCGTTCTGGCGCTCGTCGTTTCCCTTGATGGTGACGGCGCGACCACTTACATGATCTGCGTGGCCGCGATGCTGCCGCTCTACAGCCGCATCGGCATGAGCCCACGCATCATGGCTGGCCTGATCATCCTCGCCGGCGGCGTGATGAACATGACCCCGTGGGGCGGCCCGACGGCCCGTGCCGCCAGTGCCCTGCACGTGGACCCGTCCGACATCTTCGTGCCGATGATTCCGGCGATGGCCGCCGGTGTGGTGGCGATCCTGCTGATTGCCTACATGTACGGCAAGCGCGAGCGCGCACGCCTGGGTGAATTGCATCTGGTCGGCGATGAAATCGACCACAGCGAAATCAGCGTTTCCCAGTTCCCGGACGCCCGTCGTCCGAAGCTGATCTGGTTCAACGGCGCGTTGACCCTGGGCCTGATGGGCACCCTGATCGCCGGCCTGTTGCCGCTGCCGGTGCTGTTCATGGTGGCCTTCAGTATCGCGATGATCGTCAACTACCCTTGCCTGCAACAGCAGAAAGACCGCGTTGCGGCCCACGCCGGCAGCGTGTTGGCGGTGGTCGGGCTGATTTTCGCAGCCGGTATCTTTACCGGTATCCTGTCCGGCACCGGCATGGTCGACGCCATGTCCAAGAGCCTGCTGGCAGTGATCCCGGACTTCCTCGGCCCGTACCTGGCAGTGATTACCGCGCTGGTGAGCATGCCGTTCACGTTCTTCATGTCGAACGATGCATTTTATTACGGGGTGTTACCGGTTCTCGCCGAGGCAGCCAGCCATTACGGCATCACCGCCGTTGAAATGGCCCGTGCCTCCATCGTCGGCCAGCCCGTCCACCTGTTAAGCCCGCTGGTTCCGTCGACCTACCTGCTGGTAGCCCTGGCCGGGATCGAATTCGGTGATCACCAGCGCTTCACCCTGAAGTGGGCAGTACTGGTTTGCCTGTGCATAATGTTCGCCGCCTTGCTGATGGGGATCTTTCCGCTGTTCAGCACTCTATAAAAGCAATGCCCGCTGCGCCGCCATCGGCGGCGCGGCCTAACACTCGCTCAAAGGAACTCACATGGAATGGCTGACCAACCCGGAAATCTGGGTTGCCTTCTTTACCCTGACCGCCCTGGAAATTGTCCTGGGCATCGACAACATCATCATGATCTCGATCCTGGTCAGCCGCATGCCCAAGCACATGCAGGCGCGCACCCGGATCTTCGGCCTGGCTCTGGCCATGGTCACGCGGATCCTGTTGCTGCTGTCCATCACCTGGGTCATGCGCCTGACCGCCGATTTGTTCGAAGTGTTCGGCCAGGGCATCTCCGGTCGTGACCTGATCCTGTTCTTCGGTGGCCTGTTCCTGCTGTGGAAAAGCTCCCAGGAGATGTACCACGCGCTGGAAGGCGAAGATGAAACCAACGACGAACCTTCGGGCAAGGGCGGCAAATTCATCTACACCATCGTCCAGATCGCGATCATCGACATCGTGTTCTCCCTGGACTCGGTCATTACCGCCGTCGGCATGGTCTCCCATGTACCGGTGATGGTGGCAGCGATCATCGTCGCCGTGCTGGTGATGATGCTGGCCTCGGCCACTATCAGTGAGTTCATCGACAAGCACCCGTCGCTGAAGATGCTGGCGCTGTCGTTCCTGCTGGTGGTCGGTACCGTGCTGATCGCCGAGTCGTTCGACGTGCATGTGCCAAAAGGCTACGTCTACTTCGCCATGGCGTTCTCCCTGGCGGTGGAAGCCATCAACATCAAGATGCGCACTGCGATTGCACGCAAGCGCAAGCAGCAGGACCCGGTGAAACTGCGCAAGGACGTTCCTGGTCAGTAACTGTACAGGGCAATGAATGAAGGGGCTCTTGGAGCCCCTTTTTCATGCCCGCGAAAAAGTGGCCGGATGCAAAACCTGTGGGAGCGAGCTTGCTCGCGAACGCGGTGGATCAGACAGCATTAATGTGACTGACCTACCGCCATCGCGAGCAAGCTCGCTCCCACAGGGGGTTTGGTGGTTTTCGAGGGATGTATTTTTATGACAGTTTTGTTTCAAACGATTCTTTAGCTGTGCAATGCTGGCGCCCGAACCGTTCGCCAACTACAGCTTAAGTACAAGAAAGAAGAATGTGGCATCGCCAATTTGTCCCTTTGGGACGCTAACAGGGGGCTCCTCATGCTGACCCTGCTGAATTTGCTCTCCGCCGTCGCCCTGCTGATCTGGGGCACGCATATCGTGCGTACCGGGATCTTGCGGGTCTATGGCTCGAACCTGCGCCATGTCATCGGCCAGAACATGTCCCGGCGCTGGCTGGCGTTTGTCGCCGGCATCATGGTCACGGCCATGGTCCAGAGCAGCAACGCCACGGCCATGCTCGTCACCTCGTTCGTCGGCCAGGGCCTGATGGCGCTGACCCCGGCCCTGGCGACCATGCTCGGCGCCGACGTCGGCACCGCGCTGATGGCACGGGTGCTGACCCTCGACCTGTCGTGGCTGTCGCCGCTGCTGATTTTCCTCGGGGTGATTTTTTTCCTCTCGCGCAAACAGACCCGCGTCGGGCAAATGGGTCGGGTCGGCATCGGCCTGGGCCTGATCATCCTGGCCCTGCAATTGATCGTCGAAGCCGCGGCGCCCATCACCCACGCCCAGGGCGTGAAAGTGATCTTCGCCTCGCTGACCGGCGACATCCTGCTCGATGCCTTGGTCGGCGCGTTGTTCGCGATGATCTCCTATTCCAGCCTGGCCGCCGTGCTGTTGACCGCGACGCTGGCCGGCGCCGCGGTAATCAGCCTGCCGGTGGCCATCGGCCTGGTGATCGGCGCCAACATCGGCAGCGGCATACTGGCGTTCCTCAGCACCAGCATGCAGAACACCGCCGGGCGCCAGGTGGCACTGGGCAGCCTGCTGTACAAGCTGATCGGGCTGTTGTTGATCATTCCAGTGCTCGACCCGCTGGTGGGCTGGCTCGACAGCCTGGATTTCAGCCCCCAGGAAACGGTGATTGGGTTCCATCTGCTCTACAACACCGTGCGTTGCCTGGTGCTGCTGCCCAGCGTCGCCCCCATGGCGCGGCTCTGTGCCTGGTTGCTACCGGAACGTCCAGACACCAACGGCACGGCCAAGCCGCGACATCTGGACCCTACCGCCCTCGTCACCCCAAGCCTGGCGCTGGCGAACGCGGCCCGGGAAACCTTGCGCATCGGCGATCTGATCGAAAGCATGCTCGAAGCCATGCTGGACGTGCTGCGGGGTACTCAGACGGCGGTGACCCAGGACGTGCGGCGCATGAGTGACGACGTCGAAGCGTTGTGCAGCGCAATCAAGTTGTACATGGCGCAAATGCCCCGCGAGGACCTCAGCGAACAGGACAGCCGCCGCTGGGCGGAAATCATCGAGCTGGCGATCAACCTGAAACTGGCCAGCGACCTGATCGAGCGCATGTTGCGCAAGGTCCAGCAGCAGAAGACCTCGCAACGTCGCTCCTTTTCCGAGGTGGGCCTGGAGGAACTGGCGGGGCTGCACAGCCACCTGATCGCCAACCTGCGGCTGGGGCTGTCGGTATTTCTCAGTGCCGACCGGGAAAGCGCCCGTCAGTTGCTGCGTGAGAAACGTCGCTTTCGGGCGCAGGAACGGCGCATGGCCCATGCCCATGTCAGCCGCCTGCAGCGCAAGGTCGTGCAAAGCCTGGAGACCAGTTCCCTGCACCTGGAGCTGATCGCCGACATGAGACGCCTCAATTCGCTGTTTTGCGGCAGTGCCTATGTGGTCCTGGAGACCGCCGAGATCGGCGCACTGGTGGCGGATGAAATTAGCGACATTACCCATTCGCCGTGAACGACTGGCGCATTGGTCAGTCAGTAACAATGGCTCGGGCCTGAAACCGTTCGCTGGCCCGCCTGCTCCCGTTGTCATGAACACCGCATAGATTCGATAGGGGGAGCGAGCCAACTCCGGGCGACGATCCGCCAATGACGGCCTGCCCGGCACCATGGACCTCCACTCAGCCGCCAGGAAGCCCTTATGCGTTGTCTGTTGTTCGCCTTTCTTTTGCTCGGTTCACTGCCCGTGTTCGCCCTGGACCGGTTCCAGGTCGAAGGCTATACGTTGCCCAACGGCATGCAACTGATGCTCAAACCGGGCAGCGAGCGCGGGCATGTGGCGATCCGCTTGGTGGTCGGCGTGGGCCTGGACGACTTCAGTTGCGCCGACAAGGAACTGCCGCATCTGCTCGAACACCTGCTGTTCAGCGGCGTCGATGAGGGCGGTGAAGGCGGCCTGGAAGAGCGCATGCAGGCCTTGGGTGGCGAGTGGAATGCCTTCACGAGCAACGCCGACACCACGTTCGTCATAGAGGCGCCAGCGCGCAATCAACGCAAGATCCTGGACCTGCTGCTGGCGCTGTTGACCCGCACCCGTATCGATGAAAAAGCCCTGGAGGCGGCCAAGCGGGTGGTGGAACGCGAGGACGGTGGCCACTACACCCACCTGCAACGCTGGCTCGATCACCAGGACCTGGGCCACAAGGCCAGCAACCAGTTGGCGGTTGAACTGGGCCTGCGCTGCGCGGAACGGGCCGAGGTCGAGCGCCATACCCTCGCCCGCCTCGAACAAGTGCGCAAGGACTGGTATGCACCGAACAACATGACCCTGATCGTGGTCGGCGACCTCGACCGACTGCTGCCGGCCTACCTGGAGCGCGCCTTTGGCGAACTCGAGCCGGTGGAGCCCAGCCCACACGAGGCGCTGCCGCAGATTCGCTACAAAGCGGTCACCAAGCGCAACCTGATCCATGGCCTGGTCGGCAACAGCGCCAAGCTTCACTGGCTGTTCCCAGAGCCGGTGCTGGACGAGCAGCATGACGAAACCTTCGACCTGCTCAAGGATTACCTGGACTGGGCGCTCTACCGTCAATTGCGCCTGGCCCGTGGCTTGTCCTACGGACCGTGGACCGAGCGCGAGGTGTTCGGCGGCGTTGGCTTCTTCAGCCTGAACGCCGACCTGTCCCGCGAAGACTTGCCCGAAGCCGAACAGGCGCTGGAAGAACTGCGCAAGAGATTGCTCAAGGACGGCCTGGACCCCGCCGATTTCGTGCGGATCAAGCGCGCGGCCATTGCCCATCAGTCCTGGGCGGTTCAAGGCAACAGCGCACTGGCCGATTACTACTGGGGTGCCCTGGGCGATTATGAAGACGGCCGTTTCGCCAACCCGGCCCTGCGCCTGCAGGAGGTAAGCCTGGAACAGGCCAACGTGGCCCTGCGCGAACTGCTCAAGGACCCGGGTTACCTGCGCATCGAGAAACCGTTGCTCAGTGACGATGAGCTCGTCTGGGGGCTGAGCGGTCTGCTGGGGTTGCTGTTGCTCGCAATGGTGATGTGGCAGGTACGCCGCCGACGTAGGAGCTGACGAGTGCAACGAGGCTGCGATCTTTCCCCTGGCGCTTGAATCTCAAGTGAAAGATCAAGATCAAAAGATCGCAGCCTTCGGCAGCTCCTACAGGGCGGTGCCAAGCCACAACAATGCTCGTCACATCGATGTCCTGACGATACTCTGTCAGGGATATTTCCTACGACTTACTGTGAAACCACTGAATGCAAAACCTGACTCTCTACATCCAGCGCATCCTTGAACTGATGAAGCGCTATCCAGGGGTCATCGCGCTCGGTGGTTTCATTTCCGGGGTCGGCAGTTTCATGCTGGTCGACCGCCAGCAGGGCCTGGCGACCTGGATCGCCATCATGATGCTGGTGAGCTGGCTCTGGCTGATGGTCGAGAACAGCATGACCCGGCTGTTCGCGCGGATTTTCAAACGGGAAATCCCCCAGCCGCTGTTGCGCTACGCCACGCAGATGATTCACCAGGAAAGCCTGTTTTTCGTCCTGCCGTTTTTCTTCATTACCACCACCTGGAACAGCAGCCAGCTGATTTTCACCGGCCTGCTGACGATCGCGGCGCTGATTTCGATCACCGACCCGCTGTACTACAAATGGCTGGCGCCCCGGCGCTGGGCGTTCCTGGCGTTGCACACGCTGACGCTGTTCGCCGCCCTGCTCACTGCGCTGCCGGTGATCCTGCACCTGACCACCGACCAGAGCTTCAAGCTGGCGCTGGGCATTGCCATGCTGCTGTCGTTTCCCAGCCTGGCCTCGATCTTCCCGATCCGCACCGTACGCAACGCCCTGGCGATCCTGTGCATCACCCTGGGGATTGGCGCCGCCGGCTGGGTGCTGCGCTCCTGGGTGCCACCGGCCACGCTGTGGATGACCGAAGTGGCGATCAGCACCCAACTGGAAGATCGCACGCCGGGCGCCAGCCTCAAGGAAGTCAGCGCGGCCCAGATTCGTGGCAACGGCCTGTACGCCTACACCGCCATCAACGCGCCGCGAGGGCTTGATGAGCGGATTTATCACGTCTGGCAGTTCAACGGTAAAGAAGTCGACCGCATCGCCCTGGACATCCACGGCGGGCGCAAGGAAGGCTATCGCGCCTGGACCCACAAGCAGAACTTCCCGCAAGACCCGACGGGCAAATGGCAAGTGCGGGTGCTGACGGAAAATGGCCAGATGATCGGCGTGCTGCGTTTCAACGTGAGCGCTGACGCACCCGAGGCAAAATAACGGCGGTCGTGCTATTAGGTAGCGCTGTTCAAGTCGAACGAGCATGGAGCTTATGACCCCCGGATCCCACACCGGCACAGCCCGGCTGGACACGTCTCGCTCTCCGGCGCAGCTCTGGGTCGGCGGCGACTGGACGCTGGCCCATTACGCGCAGCTCAAGCGCTTGAGCGAATCCTTGCGCGGCCAATACGACGAGAACACCCTGATCGACCTCAACGGCCTCGGCGCCCTCGACACCGCCGGGGCTTCGTTGCTGGTGGAACTGCTGGGCTCCGAACGGCTGGGCAAGACCGCCGAGCACCCCGATTGCAGCTTGCCGGCCGCCGAGCGGGCGCTGTTGCAGACGGTCTATTGCTCGCTGACGGACTTCTGTGTGCCGGTGAAAGAGCCGCAGGTCAGCGTGCTGACACAACTGCTGACGCGTATTGGCCGCGCCGTGGAAAAAGTCTGGCAAGACACCCTGCAACTGCTGGGTTTTGTCGGCCTGATCCTGGAAACCCTGGCCCGCAACCTGTTTCGCCCCAGGCGTTGGCGCATGACGCCGATGGTCGTTCACATCGAACAGACCGGCCTGGACGCAGCCCCCATCGTCGCCCTGCTGACGTTTTTGGTGGGCGCGGTGGTGGCCTTTCTCGGCGCAACGGTGCTGGCCGATTTCGGCGCCAGCATCTTTACCGTGGACCTGGTGGCGTTCTCGTTCCTGCGTGAGTTCGGCGTGTTGCTGACGGCGATCCTCATGGCGGGCCGCACCGCCAGCGCGTTCACCGCGCAGATCGGCTCGATGAAGGCCAACGAAGAAATCGACGCGATCCGCACCCTGGGCCTCGATCCGGTCGAGTTGCTGGTGATCCCACGGGTGCTGGCGCTGTTGGTGGCGCTGCCGATGCTGACCTTCCTGGCCATGCTCTCGGGCATTATCGGCGGCGGTGTCGTGTGTGCCCTGTCGCTGGGTATTTCCCCGGCCATGTTCCTGACGCTGTTGCAGTCGGACATTGGTGTGCAGCATTTCCTGGTGGGGATGGTCAAGGCGCCGATCTTTGCCTTCCTGATCGCCGCCGTGGGCTGCCTGGAAGGTTTCAAGGTCAGTGGCAGCGCCGAATCGGTCGGGGCTCACACCACGTCCAGCGTGGTGCAGTCGATTTTCGTGGTGATTGTGCTCGATGCCGTGGCCGCGCTGTTTTTCATGGAGATGAACTGGTGAGCCAACCCTTGCGACCACCCACCGAGGCGGTGATTCAGGTGCGCGGCCTGTGCAATCGCTTTGGCCGCCAGAGCGTGCATGAAAACCTCGACCTGGACGTGTACAAGGGCGAGATCCTGGCCGTGGTCGGCGGTTCCGGCAGCGGCAAATCGGTGCTGCTGCGCAGCATCGTCGGCCTGAACCGGCCCAGCGAAGGTTCCGTACGGGTGTTCGGCGAGGACTTGCCGAGCCTGCCCCCGGAACAACGTTCGCGGGTGGAACGGCGCTTTGGCGTGTTGTTCCAGAAAGGCGCGCTGTTCTCGTCACTGACCGTGACAGAAAACGTCGCCCTGCCACTGATCGAACACGCCGGGCTCAGCCGGGCCGACGCCGAGCACCTGGCGGCGGTGAAGCTGGCCTTGGCCGGCCTGCCGTTATCGGCCGCCGACAAGTACCCCGCCTCGCTGTCCGGCGGCATGATCAAGCGTGCCGCCCTGGCCCGTGCGCTGGCCCTGGACCCGGACATCCTGTTTCTCGACGAACCCACCGCCGGCCTCGATCCCATCGGTGCGGCGGCGTTCGACCAGTTGATCCTGACACTGCGCGATGCCCTGGGCCTGAGCGTGTTCCTGGTCACCCACGACCTGGACACTCTCTACACCATCACCGACCGGGTGGCGGTGCTGGCGCAGAAAAAAGTACTGGTGGCCGATGTTATCGACAAGGTGTCGGAAACCGACGACACCTGGATTCACGAATACTTCCATGGCCCTCGCGGCCGCGCGGCGTTATCGGCCGCTACACAATCCAACGAGGTTTGACATGGAAACCCGAGCCCATCATGTGCTGATCGGCCTGTTCACCGTCATTGTGGTGGCTGGCGCCCTGCTGTTTGGCCTGTGGCTGGCCAAGTCCAACGTGGACAGCGAATTCAAGTATTACGAAGTGGTGTTCAACGAGGCGGTCAGCGGGTTGTCCCGGGGCAGCTCGGTGGAATACAGCGGGATCAAGGTCGGCGACGTCGTCAACCTGCGCCTGGACCCGAACGACCCTCGCCGGGTGCTGGCGCGGGTGCGCTTGAGCGGGGAAACCCCGGTCAAGCAAGACACCCAGGCCAAGCTGGCACTGACCGGCATCACCGGCACCTCGATTATCCAGCTCAGTGGCGGCACGCCCCAGAGCCCGGCACTGACCGGGCACGACGGGGAACCGCCGGTGATCATCGCTGCGCCCTCGCCTATTGCCCGCCTGCTCAACAACAGCGATGACTTGATGACCAGCATCAACCTGCTGCTGCACAACGCCAATGAGGTGTTTTCCTCGGACAACGTCCAAAGCCTGGGCAAGACCCTCGAGCATCTGGAACAAACCACCGGGGTCATTGCCGAGCAGCGCGGCGATATTCGCCAGGCCATGCAGCAACTGGCGTCCATCGGCAAACAGGCCAGCGCCACGCTGGAACAGACCACGGCGTTGATGCGCAACGCCAATGGCTTGCTCAACGACCAGGGCAAACAGGCGTTCGGCAACGCCGGCCAGGCCATGCAGTCCCTGGCTCGCAGCACCGCGACCCTCGACAAGCTGCTGGACGACAACCGCGACTCGTTGAATAACGGCATGCAGGGCCTCAATGCCCTGGCGCCAGCCGTGCGTGAACTGCGCGAGACCCTGAGCGCCCTGCGGGGCATCTCCCGACGCCTGGATGCCAACCCCAGCGGCTATTTGCTGGGCAATGACAAGGACAAGGAGTTCACGCCATGAAGCCGTCCAACCGGTTTATCCGCCCTCTTTTCCTGCTGGCAGGATTTGTCCTGGTGGGCGGTTGCTCGATTTTGCCCAAGGCCGAACCTTCGGATGTGTATCGCTTGCCCGCCACCCAGGCCCCGGCGTCTGCGGGCACGGCGGTGAGCTGGTCGCTGCGCCTGGCCAACCCCCAGGCCAGCGAAGTGCTCAACAGCCCGAAAATCGCGGTAATCCCCCAGGGCAATCTGTTCAGCAGCTACGCCGCCTCGCGCTGGAGCGACCCAGCCCCGGTGCTGTTGCGCAACCGCCTGCTCGATGGCTTCGCCCAGGATGGACGCGTCAGGTTGTTGAGCGTTGCCGACAGCAACCTGCAAGCGGACCTGGAGCTAGGCGGGCAACTGCAGGCGTTCCAGACCGAATACCAGGGCACTGCGGCCAGCGTGGTGATTCGCCTGGACGCGCTGCTGGTGCGCAGCTTCGACCAGCGCATCCTGGCCAGTCGCCGTTTTGAAGTGCGCCAGCCGCTGAGCGATGTGAAAGTGCCGGCGGTGGTGGACGGCTTCGGTCGGGCCGGTGACCGGCTGACGGCCGACGTGGTGGCCTGGGCAGTGGAGCAAGGCCAGCGTTTCGCAACGCCGACCCAACCCTAGGGTCCGCCGGGCGACTCAGGTCAACCGAAGAACCAGTAGCAAACGCCAATCGCCGCCACGACCCCGGCCAACTCCGCCAGCAGCGCGCACCCCACGGCATGGCGCGCCCGCTGGATGCCCACGGCGCCGAAATAGACCGCCAGCACGTAGAACGTGGTCTCGGTGCTGCCCTGGATGGTCGCCGCCACCAGGGCCGGGAAGCTGTCCACGCCGGAAGTCTTCATGGTCTCGATCAGCATCGCCCGGGCGGCGCTGCCGGAGAACGGCTTGACCATGGCGGTCGGCAGGGCATCGACGAAGCGCGTGTCCCAGCCGGCCCACTGCACCAGGTGCCGGATGCCGTCGAGGCCGAAATCCAGCGCCCCCGAAGCCCGCAGCACGCCGACGGCGCAGAGCATCGCTACCAGATATGGCAGCAACGTCTTGGCGACGTCGAAGCCCTCCTTGGCGCCTTCGATGAAGGCTTCGTACACCTTGACCTTGCGCAGGGCACCCACCACCAGGAACAGGATGATCAGGCCAAACAGCGTCAGGTTACCGAGGATCGACGACAGCCCCGCCAGCGCCGTGGCCGAGAGCGTTGCCAGCAGCGCCATGAAACCGCCCAGCACCAGCGCGCCTGGGATCAGATAAGCCAGCACCACCGGGTCCCACAACCGCAGGCGCTGCATGAACGCCACCGACAGCAGCCCCATCAGCGTCGAGGCGCTGGTGGCGAGCAGGATCGGCAGGAACACCAGGGTCGGGTCCGGCGCGCCTTGCTGGGCGCGGTACATGAAGATCGTCACCGGCAGCAGCGTCAGCGACGAGGCGTTGAGCACCAGGAACAGGATCTGCGCATTGCTGGCGATAGTCGGGCTGGGGTTGAGATCCTGCAGGGCGCGCATGGCCTTGAGGCCGATGGGGGTGGCGGCGTTGTCCAGTCCCAGGCCGTTGGCGGCGAAGTTGAGGGTGATCAGGCCGATCGCCGGGTGGCCGGCAGGCACTTCCGGCATCAAGCGCAAGAACAGCGGCCCGAGGGCCTTGGCCAGCCAGTCGACGATGCCGGCCTTTTCAGCGATGCGCAGGAAGCCCAGCCACAGGGTCAAGGTGCCGAACAGCAGGACCATCACCTCCACCGACAGCTTGGCCATGGCGAAAATACTTTCCACCATGGCCGCGAAGATCCCGGCGTTGCCGCCGACCAACCACTGCGCCAGCGCCGACACGGCAGCCACGATAAAGAAGCCAAGCCACAGGCCATTGAGCATCAGTCAAATCCCCCGGAAGATGCCGCGAATGATAGCGGGGCTGGCAGAAACGACAAACCCCGGATTTCTCCGGGGTTTGCTTGGCACTGCGCAGGGCCTACAAAAAGTCCTATGGCAGATCCTGTGGGAGCCGGCTTGTTCAGAATCTTTGCGACCGGCACAAATTCCTGTGGGAGCCGAGCTTGCTCGCGATGGCGTCGGATCAGTCAGCATTGATGTTGGCTGACACACCGCTATCGCGAGCAAGCTCGCTCCCACAATGACCGGGGTGGTTCAGGCTCTTTGCTGCTGGCCCAAACTCCCACAATGGATCTCAACGGCTGGAAGTTTCCCCCGCCGGTAGCGGCTCTTTGCTGCGCCAGTGCGGCAGGGAGTTCCAGTAGCGCTGGCCCTTGGCATCGTCGTACATGCCTTCCCAGCGGGAGATGACCAGTACGGCCAGGGCGTTGCCGATGACGTTCAGCGCGGTACGAGCCATGTCCATGATGCGGTCGGCGCCGGCGATGAAGGCCAGGCCTTCCAGCGGAATGCCCACGCTGCCCAAGGTTGCCAGCAACACCACGAACGACACGCCCGGCACACCGGCGATGCCTTTGGAGGTGACCATCAAGGTCAGCACCAGCAGCAATTGCTGGCTGATGGACAGGTCGATGCCGTACAGCTGGGCGATGAAAATCGCCGCGATGCTCTGGTACAGGGTCGAACCGTCGAGGTTGAACGAATAACCGGTGGGCACCACGAAGCTGCAGATGGCTTTCGGCGCGCCGTAGGCTTCCATCTTCTCGATCACGCGCGGCAGCACGGTTTCGGAACTGGCGGTGGAATAGGCCAGCACCAGCTCATCCTTGAAGATGCGCATCAGCTTGAGCACCGAGAAGCCGAACAGGCGGGCGATCAGGCCCATCACCACAAAGGCGAAGAAAGCGATGGCGACGTAAACCAGGATCACCAGTTTCGCCAGCGGCAGCAGCGACGCGAAACCGAAGTTGGCGACGGTCACCGCGATCAGGGCGAACACGCCGATCGGGGCGTATTGCATGATCATGTGGGTGACCTTGAACATGCTTTCCGACACGCCCTGGAACATCTTCACCAGCGGCTCGCGCAGGTCCGATTGCAGGCTGGACAGGCCCAGGCCGAACAAGACGGAGAAGAAAATGATCGGCAGCATCTCGCCACGGGCGACGGCGGCAAAGATGTTCGACGGGATCAGGTTGAGGATGGTCTCGATGAACGCGTGTTCATGCCGGACTTCCGCCGCCGTGGCCTGGTACTTGGAAATATCCACCGTACCCAGGGTACTCATGTCGATGCCGSYSCCCGGMTGGAAGARGTTGGCCAGCAGCAGRCCGACSACGATGGCGATGGTGGTGACGACTTCGAAGTAAAGGATGGTCTTGAGACCGATGCGCCCGAGCTTCTTGGCATCCCCAACCCCGGCAATGCCGACGATCAGCGAGGAAATCACGATCGGGATCACGATCATCTTGATCAGACGGATAAAGATATCGCCCGCCGGTTGCAGCACATTGCTGATCCACCAGGCCTTCTCGGCACTGAAATGGTTGAGCAGCGCGCCCAATGCAATCCCGAGCACCAGACCGATGAGGATCTGCCAGGCGAGGCTTAGTCGTGCCTTCTTCATATCGTTACCCTTACTTCAGTTGGACTCGGGCAGTGGCGCGAACAGATCGTCGATGACGAAAAACATTCGCGCCCCTGCCCCCGTATAAGGTCACCCCGAGCGCGTTAGCGGCTTACTGGCAGGCGAAAAAAGGCGCAACTATTGCGATGCAAGGGGGGCTCGTCTAATGCCGTAAACGCCTACCCTATGCCGAATCGGCATGAGATTTTTCAAACGAAACCCGCCTTCCAAGCGGCTCGAATACGACATTTATGCAGGCATAAGTGCCGTGAACCGGCCATTTCAGCGTAGCTGGGCTTTCTCTCGCAAGTGTGGGGAACCGATGAAACGGCAGCGAATCAAGACGCGGCCCATGGGAGAAATTGCCTCGGCATTCTCCGATATACGGTCAGCAAGTGGGGGATAAATCGGCGGGAGGAGACAAAATGCCGCATCGCGGAGCGAATGGCCGCGGCCAATCCACCAACCGCTCTGGCCCAAGCATTGTGCGTCACGAAGCTCTACGCAAGTTCGCCAAGCCGTGATGGCTTTGCGAACTTGCGTCGCAGCTTTTACCTGACCCGGCCCTTTCGCAGGCACCCCTTGTGCCCGTAGGTCACTCCGACGCTCATCCGTCAGAACGTCCCAGCCCCCTGGTCATGCACCGGCCCTCCTCGGGCTGTGCAGCAGAGAAAAGCAGGGCTGCTTTTCCCATTTTCAGAATCAGTACCAGTTCGGATCTTTCTTGAGTTGTTCCATTAACAGTTTCTGCATACCTTCATCGGGCTTGCCGAGGAATCGGTAGTCGGCATGCCGCGTCGGGGACTTGTCGGCCGGCAGCCCCGCAGGGACTTCCACCAACATGGCATAGGCTTCGTCCTTGTCGAAACTGAAGGCAACGATCAGGCGCTTGCTGCGACACGTTGCCTGGGTTTCACACAGCGGTCCCACCAAATACTTGTCGCCATCTTCCTCGACAGCATTCATCTGGTCCGAATCGCCCGACAGGTTCATCACCCATTCGGGCAGACGTTCTTCTTTTTTCACGACGTGCTGCCAGGTCTGGCGGTATTGCGGGTCGGACTCCAGCAACTGGTTGACGCGCATCTGCCCGTCATTGGCAGCCATTGCCATGGCACTGCCGCCCAGCAACAGGGCGGCGGCCAGTCCTTTGAATGAAACGCTCATGGTCAGCCTCGGCCACGACGGCCAAAGAAGAAGGAAGCGATGAACATCACCAGGAACACAACAAAGAGAATCTTGGCGATGCCCGTGGCGGTGCCTGCGATACCACCGAAGCCCAGTACGGCGGCGATGATGGCAATGATCAGGAAGGTAATTGCCCAGCTCAACATGGTGATTCTCCTTACGCTTTTCTATTTAGTGAAGGTCTTGCGGTGATGGTTCCGGCGCAATGGACGACCGGTTCATCGGGTTAAAACACCCAGCGCTCTTCACGCGGCATGGCGCTCAATGGCTGGGTCTGGTCGACATCCATCATGCGCATTGGAGCGGACGCTTCTTCAAGGCTGCTGACGGCGCTGAAATGGGTTTGTGGGGCACGGTGAATCGACACCTGTGGCGCTTCGGGCTGCTGGCTTTCCTGCCAGAACAACCATTGCTGGCCCGTTACGAGGGTGACCAGCAGCGCCAAGGCAGCCCATGCGCCCTGCTGGACGTGCAGGGACGAGAGGCGCAATTGGGCGGCACTTTTAAAGTGGGTGGGGCCGAACTGAGCGACACTTTGACGATTCATCCTGGAATTCCTCCCCACCCGAGGTGCGGTGATCTGGTTGAGGCGCACTAACGCCACGTTGATCAGAGCATTGCAGTCGCCGTGCCAGGATTTTTTGCTGGGTAAACACCTTTAAAATCAATAAGTTAATAAATAAATGCAACGTACCGGGAGCGCATCCTGCACGATGGCGCAGGCGCCGGTCGTGCGTATTGCACGAATCAGGAGGAAAAGACGTTAGATTGTTTTTGAATTGGCTGTCAGACACAGCTGTCGGAATGAGCGATGTGGACCGTCCGAACCGGACGAATCATAAAAAAAGGAACTCAAATCAGGCTTTTAGGAGTCACACGTCCACAGGGCCATTCTCGGTGGGTAATATCCCCTCAGAATCGACCATGCAACTTGCCCGATTTTTCTGACACTAACCAACATCATTCATTAAAGGAGCGTAGGAAAAATGGAATCCGCCACTGAGCACCAAGGCCGCATTCTGCTGGTAGACGACGAGTCCGCCATCCTGCGTACGTTCCGATACTGCCTGGAAGACGAAGGCTATAGCGTCGCCACCGCCAACAGCGCCGCCCAGGCCGACGCACTGCTGCAACGCCAGGTGTTCGACCTGTGTTTCCTCGACCTGCGCCTGGGGGAGGACAACGGCCTGGATGTCCTGGCACAAATGCGGATCCAGGCACCCTGGATGCGCGTGGTCATCGTCACCGCCCACTCGGCAGTCGATACCGCGGTCGATGCGATCCAGGCCGGGGCGGCCGACTATCTGGTCAAACCGTGCAGCCCCGATCAATTGCGCCTGGCGACCGCCAAGCAATTGGAAGTACGCCAGCTGTCGGCCAGGCTCGAAGCCCTTGAAGGGGAAGTGCGCAAACCCAAGGACGGCCTCGACTCCCACAGCCCGGCAATGAAAGTCGTCCTGGAAACCGCGCGCCAGGTCGCCAGTACCGACGCCAACATCCTGATCCTCGGCGAGTCCGGCACCGGTAAAGGCGAGTTGGCCCGGGCGATCCATGCCTGGAGCAAGCGGGCGAAAAAGTCCTGCGTCACCATCAATTGCCCGTCGCTGACCGCTGAACTGATGGAAAGCGAATTGTTCGGCCATAGCCGTGGGGCTTTCACCGGCGCCAGCGAGAGTACCTTGGGTCGGGTCAACCAGGCCGACGGCGGTACGCTGTTTCTCGACGAGATCGGCGATTTTCCCCTGACGTTACAGCCAAAGTTATTGCGTTTTATCCAAGACAAGGAATATGAGCGGGTAGGGGACCCAGTCACCCGTCGCGCCGACGTGCGGATTCTCGCAGCGACCAACCTCAACCTCGAAGACATGGTGCGCGACGGACGCTTTCGCGAAGACCTGCTGTATCGCCTGAACGTCATCACCCTGCACCTGCCGCCATTGCGAGAGCGCGCCGAAGACATCCTGACCCTGGCCGACCGCTTCCTGGCTCGCTTCGTCAAGGAATACGCGCGTCCGGCCCGGGGCTTCAGCGACGAAGCGCGCGAAGCGCTGCTAGGCTATCGCTGGCCAGGCAACATCCGGGAACTGCGCAACGTGGTCGAGCGCGCCAGCATTATCTGCCCTCAGGAAAAAGTCGAAATCAGTCACTTGGGCATGGCCGAGCAACCGGTCAACAATGCGCCGCGCATCGGCGCCGCACTGAGCCTCGACGAATTAGAAAAAGCCCACATCGGCGCGGTGCTGGCCACGGCCGACACCCTCGACCAGGCGGCCAAGACCCTGGGTATCGATGCCTCCACGCTGTACCGCAAACGCAAGCAGTACAACCTGTGAGCGACACCTTATGAAACTGGCGATGAAGCTGCGCACACGACTGTTTCTCAGCATCTCGGCCCTGATCACCGTGGCCTTGCTGGGATTGGTGCTTGGCCTGGTCAGCGTGATGCAGATGGCCAATACCCAGGAACAATCGGTACGCGACAACTTCATCCTGCTGGACCTGGGCCTCAAGCTGCGCCAGACCCTCGGCGATCAGTTGATGATCATGCTCGACGACAAGCCCGACCTGGCGGCGCTGGAGGCCTCCAAGCAGCAATACCTGGCGCTGATCGACGAGGGCATCGCCCACGAACAGGGGCTGGACGAAGCGGCAGTCAGCTTCAGCAGGGCCAAGACCGATTACATTGAGTTTTTTGAAGCCTTCACTGCATCTCGCCAGCAGCCGAGCCAGCTCACGAACCTCAAGGACCTCACCGAAAAATTCAACGCGCTGCGCAATGGACTGATCGAGGGCTATCGCCAGGCCCTGACCAACATCAGTGAAACCCAGGACCGCGCCCGTGAACGCGCGATGTGGATTTCCGGACTGCTGGGGTTGGTGGGGTTTGCGGTGCTGATCATCGGGTTTATCACGGCCCATAGCATTGCCCGACGTTTCGGCGCGCCGATCGAGGCACTGGCCGCAGCGGCGGACGACATCGGCCAAGGCAATTTCGAGGTCACGCTACCCGTTTCCTCGGCCGCTGAGTTGAATCTCCTGACCCGTCGTTTCGGGGTCATGGCCGAGGCGCTGCGTGAGCATCAGGCCACCAACGTCGATGAGCTGCTCGCCGGCCAGCAACGTTTGCAAGCGGTGCTCGACAGCATCGACGACGGCTTGCTGATGATCGACCGCCAAGGCCAGCTGGAGCACCTCAACCCGGTGGCCCAGCGTCAATTGGGTTGGGATGAGGAACGCCTCGGCCAAGGTCTGGGCGAGGCGCTGGGACGCCTTGAACTGGATGAAGAATTGCACCTGGTCCTGCGCGGTGGAAGCCTGGAGCGCGCGCCGGAAGACCTGAGCATCGAAGTGGATGGCGAGTCGCGGGTGCTCACCTACAGCCTCACCCCGGTCAGCCATACCCAGGGCCACATTCTCGGCGCGGTCATGGTGCTGCATGACGTCACCGAACAACGCGCCTTCGAACGGGTGCGCAGCGAGTTCGTCTTGCGTGCCTCCCATGAGCTGCGCACGCCCGTGACGGGCATGCACATGGCCTTCGGCCTGTTACAGGAGCGCCTGCATTTTTCAGAAGAGTCGCGCGAAGCCGACCTGCTCAACACCGTCACGGAAGAAATGCAGCGGCTGATGCAGCTCATCAATGACCTGCTGAACTTCTCTCGCTACCAGAACGGCCTGCAGAAGCTGACCTTGGCGCCTTGTTCCATCGACGATCTACTGGAAGCGGCCCGGCTGCGGTTTGCCGAGCAGGCCCAAACCAAGGGTATCGAGCTGCTCGTGGCGATCCAGGGCCCGCTCCCGCGCCTGCATGCCGATGCTGCGCAACTGGATCGCGTGCTCGATAACCTGATCGACAACGCCATGCGTCACACCGGCGAAAACGGCCAGATTCGCCTGCAGGCCCGGCGCCATGGCGAGCGGGTGATCATCAGCGTCGAAGACAACGGTGAAGGCATTGCCTACGGCCAGCAGGGACGGATCTTCGAACCTTTCGTCCAGGTCGGACGCAAGAAGGGTGGTGCTGGCCTCGGCCTGGCGCTGTGCAAGGAGATCGTCCAGCTCCACGGCGGGCGCATGGGCGTTTATTCAAGGCCGGGGCAGGGCACGCAGTTCTACATGGCGCTGGCGGTCTGAGCTCATGGCCTGAGGAGACTCAGGCTTCGTCATCGAGGCGCCGGCCACGCAGGCGCCGGCCACGGGTAATCAGTTCAATGAGCTGCACCGCGCTGAGGGCATGGGCGAACAGCCAACCCTGGCCGAACTTCACCCCTTCGCTGCTCAAATAGGAAGCCTGGGCTTCATGCTCGATGCCTTCGGCGATCACCTTGAGTTCCAGCGCATGGGCCATGCGAATGATATGCGGGGCCACGCCGCTGCTGGCGGCATCGTGGCCCAAGGCGTCGATGAAGGCCTTGTCGATTTTCAAGCAGTCCACCGGCAGGGTTTGCAGGTAGGCCAGGCTGCAATAACCGGTGCCGAAATCGTCGATCAACACCTGGTGCCCGACGTCGCGCAGCGATTGCAGGTTATCCCGGGCGACCAACACATCGACCAACCCACGCTCGGTCACTTCGAAGGCAATCTGGTGCGCCGACACACGATGCAACGCCAGCAGGCGGGCGATCACTTCGCCAATACGCGGCACCATCACATCGCAGGCCGCCAGATTCACCGAGATATACAGCTGCGGATTGGCCCGCAACACTTGGCCCAATTGATCGAACAGCCGCTGCAGCACGAAATCGGTGATCTGGCGGATCTGCCCGGTGTTCTCGGCCATCGGGATAAACAGGTCCGGGCTGGTCAGGGTGCCGTCCGGTCGTCGCCAGCGCAGCAAGGCCTCCGCCCCGACACAGTTGCGGCTGCTCAGGTCGAAAATCGGCTGGTAAAGCACCTGCAATTCACCACGCCGGATGGCCCCGTGCAGTTCGGCGTCCATGGACTGGCGCTGACGCGCCAGCAGAAACACCTGGAAACCAATCCCCAGGCCCAGCATCAGGCTGATGGGCAGCATCCACCAGGCATTGGCCGGAACCTTGAAACCGTTGCGCTGGGCGATCAGCACCAGTTGATAGACCGGGCTATCGGTCGGCATTCGATAGATCAACCGATTCTGCGTCACTTGCAAGGCATTGTGGCTTTTCGGTGGCCAAGGCTCGACCGGCGGCCAGTGTTGGTCCGTCCCGAGCACGGGAATGGCCCGTTTACCGTTATCCAGGACGACCAGCAGGCTGCTGCCCGGTGGTAAATCGACCACATCGGTCAAATGCCCGCGGGACGTGGCCACCCGAAAGTTGCCGCGGCCCAGCATCAATGCGGCGCGGTCTTCGTCGGGCTCTGTGGTGGTGTTGAGCCAGTAATTGTAGGTCGGCCCGCGGATGTCGGGCGGGCGGGTCACTGACAAGCCGCCCTGGCGTGGACGATTGGAGCAGACGCCGCTGCCATCGATATACGCCGCCTCGTAGACAAAACGGTAGTTGAAGCTGACCTGCCGCAATGTGGCGATCATGTCGTCGTTGCATCCGCGCAACGGCTGGTTTTGCAGGTCGTCGAGGCTTTCACGCAGCTGCCCGAAAAGCTGTTCCAGGCGCTGCAGGAAGCGTTCGCCCTGGGCGTTCATCTGGTCGCTTTCGCGCTGCTGGATCTGCTGCACGACCACGAGCAGACTCCCCGCCAGCAACAGGACGGTGCTTAGGGCAGTTGCCACCAGCGCCAGGAAAACGGGGCGATGGAGCCAGCTGTGTAGGGTTTCGCGGGCAGCCGTCATCATGGGTAATCCGAAAGTTACCAATGAGTTATAGCTTCTGATTTGGATTTGGCCCGATTCGTCGGACGGGCGTCATTATTTTGTCTGGTTGAGCACCTGCAGGATCGCCGCGCTTTGCGCATCCGGCATGCCATCGAAGCGGGTCGGTCGGTAGTGCATCTGGAAGGCGGCCAGCACATGGTGGGTGGCCACGTCCCACTCGCCGGTCTGCGGCGTCGGGTAGCCCAGGCGGGCCAGCTCGGCCTGGAACCAACTGGCAGGGGGCAGCTGCGGCGCGAAGACGGCCTGCTGACGGGCGACGGCCTGTTCGTCTGGCCAGACTCCTAAACCAGCTTGCGCCAGGCGCTTCCAAGGGAACAGCGGGCCTGGGTCGAGTTTGCGCAGGGGCGCGATGTCGCTGTGGCCGATGATGCTGCGCGGGTTGATGCCGTTGCGCTGGATGATGTCCTTGAGCAATACGATCAAGGCCTGGACCTGGGCTTCGCTGTAGGGATACCAGAGGCGGCCGGTGGGCGTGTCGACAAAACCCGGGTTGACGATTTCGATGCCAATGGAACTGGAGTTGAGCCAGGTCCGGCCTTCCCATTCACTTTCCCCGGCGTGCCAGGCGCGTCGGCTTTCATCCACCAGTTTGTAGATGGTCGCGCCTTTATCGTCGCCGATCAGGTAATGGGAACTGACTTCGCCGTGGGTCAGCAGGGCCAGTGAGCGCTCCAGGGAGGCCGAGGTGTAATGCACCACCACGAATTGGATACGGTTGTCATGGTTGACGGAAGGATGACTGGTGTCGAGCCGCGGGCCGCTGGCGCAGCCGGCCAAGATAAATAAAGAAACAATGAGCGAGAAAAATTTCATGGCGGAAGGCAATACGCACTGGGAGTAATGCAACAGTGTAACGTATCGCCTCGCGATGATCCGGTGCGCGGGGCGATATTAAACAAATTGGAACAATTAGGCCCCTAGCCCAATTCCACATGGTTGCGCCCGGAGTTTTTTGCCCGATAAAGCGCCTTATCGGCTCTTTTAAGCACCAAGTCGCTGTGTTCGCCAGGTTTGAAGGCCGTCAGGCCAATGGATACCGTCACCGTCACCGGCTCGCCCTTGAAATGAAACGGACAGGCTTCGATGGCCAGGCGCAGCGCCTCGGCCAGCTTGGCGCCGGCCGTCAGGGAGGTGTTGGGCACCAGCAGCACAAACTCCTCGCCACCAAAACGCGCAATGAAATCGCCGCCACGCAGGCGTTTACGCAGGACCGAGGCAATGAGTTTCAACACCCGGTCACCGGCCAGATGGCCATAGTTGTCATTGATGCGCTTGAAATGATCGAGATCGAGCATGGCCAGCAGCAAGCTGTTGCCGTGTTGTTGCCACTGGGCGACTTCATGCTCCAGGCGCTCGGACCAGGCGGCGCGGTTGGGCAGCCCGGTGAGCGGATCGATCAGGGCTTTTTGCCGCTGCTCCTCGAGATTCTCCCGCACGACCTGGGCATCCTGCTCCATCAGCGCGACGCGATCGGCCAGGCTTTTCAGGCGAACCGAGACCTCCTGCTCGCGTTGATCACGTTGCTGGCGGTGGTGGTCCATCGTCCCGAGCAAGCCTTCGAGGTGATTCTCGAGCACCTGCTTGAGGCCCTCCAGGTCATCGGCTTCCTTCACGCTGCTTTGCAGGCCGTCCACCTGCTCACGAATCTGGGTGTCCATTTCCCTGGAGGCCGACAGGTTTTCGGCGTGGTCTTCACTGGCGGCCTGCAGGCTGCTCTGGAATGACTCGAGCCGATCGTTGAGGCGCTGCAGGTACGCTTCGAATTCATGCTGGCCGGTGTCCGTGATGGCCAGCATCAGCACAGCCAGGTCATCGAGGATCGGCAGCAATTCATACCAGTTCAAGCCATTGCGCAGACGCTCACACATGGCTTCGGCTTGGGGTCGATGACGCTCGGGCAAGGTCAGGTCGCCCAAGAGGCCCAACAGCGTGTCTTCGATATGCTTGGCGACCGAGCTGTAGGACGGCTCCGGCGAGTCGGGCAGGGCGTACTGGGCGTCAGCCACATCGGCGCCTTCCAGAGGCTCGTCGAGCTCCGCAGTCGGCAGCGAGGGGGTGGGCAGGGCCTGGCTAGGCTCCTCGGGCATCAGCTCGTCGGGATTCTCGAGTGCGGGCGCCACAACCGGGGGTTCTTCAGCGACCGGCGTCGGCAGCGGCGCGGGCTCGGCTGCTTGGTCGTCCGGTTCACTGGCGGGCTGAACCACTTCGGCTGCAGGTGTTGGAGCGGGCGCTGGAGCGATCTCGAGCTGCGGCGCAGTCAGGGCAACCGGTTCGGGCGTCGTCTCCAACGCTGGCGCTTGCTCCGCCACCGAGGGCTGCGGTGCTGGTGCTGGTGCTGGTGCTGGTGCTGGTGCTGGTGCTGGTGCGACGGATTCTGCGGTCGTTGCCGGCGCCACGGCTACGGGCAGGGCCATTTCCGACGCAGGTGCCACGCTGGCCTGGGTAGGCTCGTGGGGCTGGGGCGTCGCGTCCTCATGGCCTTGGCCACCAAACAGCCGTTGCAGCAGACCGGGGCGATTCGGTTCGACAGGGGCATCCAGGGCATTGAGGGCCTTGCCTTGCAAGCCGCTCAACTCGCTGAGCAGCAGCGGAATCTCCCGAGCCTGGCCGGCCCGATCCTCCAGTTGCTTGGCAAACTTCTTCAGCGGCCGACTGACTTCCTTGGGCAGCGGCAGGCTCTGCAACTGGGCAACCAGGGCGGCCAACGCGGCGCTCGTCTGCTCGACCCGGGTCTCGCGGCGCTGCTCGGAATCGAGTACGGCTTTCTCCAGGCGCGGCAGCAGGGCGGCGAGGCCGGCATCCATGTCATCGGTGCGCACCACATCGCGCATCTCTTTCATGCATTGATCGACAGCCCTGTCAGTGCCCTCGGCGGCCAGGGTGCTGCGCACCAGGCCACGACGCAGCAAGTCGAGCCGAGCCTCCCAACGGCGCTCAAGCTTTTCCTGCTGTTCGATACTCTTGAGGTACTTTTCTCTCCAGCGTTCGGCGTCGTCGCTCATTCATCGGATCCGCGAGGGGCAGGACTCAGCGCGGGGAATGCATCGGCCGTGAGCGAACCAGGCAAACGAATTTCTACCGCGACCGGCAGGTGATCGGAAATGGGTTGGGCCAGCACCTCGACGCGTTCGAGGGTCAGGGTCGGGCTCAACAGGATATGGTCCAGGCAGCGCTGGGGGCGCCAGCTGGGGAATGTCGCTTCCAGTTGTGGCGCAAGCAGACCGAGATCGCGCAGGGGCGAAGTCTGCAGCAAATCGGTGGCATGGGTGTTCATGTCGCCCATCAGCACCTGGTGCTTGTAGCCACCGATCAACTCGCGAATGTACGCCAGCTGCATCGTCCGGGTACGCGCCCCGAGCGCCAGGTGCATCATGACCACGACCAGCGCCTCGGGACCTTCGCCGAAACGCGCGAGGATCGCCCCGCGACCCTTGGGTCCTGGCAACGGATGGTCTTCGATCGCCCACGGGCGCAAGCGACTCAACACACCATTGCTGTGCTGGCCGAGACGGCCGAGGTTGCGATTGAGTTGCTGGTACCAGTAGGGAAAGGCGCCCAATTGGGCCAGGTGTTCCACCTGGTTGACGTAGCCTGAGCGCAAGCTTCCGCCGTCGGCCTCTTGCAGGGCCACCAGGTCGAAGTCCTTGAGCAGGTCGCCGATTTTCTGCAGGTTACCGGCACGCCCGGTGTGCGGCAGCAAATGTTGCCAGCCGCGAGTCAGGTAATGCCGGTAGCGCTCGGTGCTGATGCCCACCTGGATATTGAAGCTGAGCAGCCGCAAGCGGCTGTCGCCAGGCAGGCCCGTGGACATGACATGATGCTCGTTGACCCGCGGTTCATGCAGGCCAACGATGCGTTCGGTGCTCCAGCGGGCCATGGGCGTGGGCCGCGCTTAGTTGGCAGCAGCCTTGGTGGCCGCTCGCTCTTTGGCGATCAGCTGGTCGGCCAGTTGCAGCGCTTCATTTGCGCCACCGGCGGAGCCGATGTCAAAGCGGTATTTGCCGTTGACGATCATGGTCGGTACGCCCGTGATCTCGTATTTCTTCGCCAGCTCGCGGGCCTTCTTGATCTGGCCCTGGATGGCAAAGGAGTCGAACGTGGCGAGGAACTTGTCCTTGTCGACGCCCTGGGTGGCGAGGAAATCGGCCATCTCTTCTTTCTTGACCAGCTTCTTGCCTTCTTTCTGGATCGCGTTGAATACCGCGGCGTGAACCTGGTGCTCGACGCCCATGGCTTCGAGGGTCAGGAACATCTGGCCGTGGGCGTCCCATGGGCCGCCGAACATGGCAGGAATGCGCACGAAGTTAACGTCCGAAGGCAGTTTCTCGACCCATGGGTTGATAACCGGTTCAAAAGCGTAGCAATGCGGGCAGCCGTACCAGAACAGCTCCACGACTTCGATCTTGCCAGGCGCCGCCACCGGAACGGGGTTGGTCAATTCGACATAAGGTGCGGCTGGCTTTTCAGCCGCTTGGGCAGTGACGCCGAACAGGCTGGCGGCGACGAGCGCGGCGCTGATGATCAGATTACGCATGCTTTACTCCTGGACAATGAGGGGGCCTCGCGAGGCCTGTTTCTAAGACAGGCCGTGGCGGGTTCAAGTTCTCTAGTGTAACGGCAGCGGCCACAAAAAAGGGCGGCCAAAGCCACCCTTTTGATGCTCGCATCGACAGATTAATCGAGCGTTAACGTTGCAAGGGATGTACGCCCCTTGCAACGCCAGCCAAAGGCCTCAGTGCAGGCCCTGGATGTAGCTGGATACCGCGGCGATATCTTCGTCGCTCAGCTTCTTCGCAATGCTCTGCATCGGCTTGGTATCGCCGTCGTTGGTCCGGCCACCGTCTTCTTTGCGGAAGTCGGTCAGCTGCTTGCCTACGTACTGGGCATGCTGGCCGCCCAAGTGCGGGAAGCCGGCTGCGGCGTTGCCTTTGCCGTCAGGCGAGTGGCAGCCGGTGCAGGCTGGAAGCCCTTTGTCCAGGTTGCCACCGCGAAAGAGCGCTTCACCACGGGCCACGAGCTTCGGATCGGCGGCGCCGACGCTGCCCTTCTGGCTGGCGAAATATGCCGCGATGTCCTCCAGGTCCTGATCGCTCAGGTTGGTCAGCAGGCCGGTCATTTCCAGCACCGTGCGCTTGCCGGACTTGATGTCGTGCAGTTGCTTGGTCAGGTAACGTTCGCCCTGGCCCGCCAGTTTCGGAAAGTTGGGCGCCATGCTATTGCCATCCGGGCCGTGGCAGGCTCCGCATACGGCCGCCTTCGCCTGACCGGCAGTGGCATTGCCAGCGGCGTGGGCTACGCCGGATATCCCCAAGGTCAACAGCAGACTCACGATCAGTTTGTTCATCAGCTAATCCAACTACGGCTAAGGGTTAAAGAGTTATGGACCGGGTTCACTCGCTCATCCACTGGATGATGGCTCGGTAATCCTCGGCACTGCAGTCCATGCACAAACCACGCGGCGGCATCGCCTTGAAACCCTGGGTCACGTGTTGCACCAGCGTCTCCATACCTTTCGCCAACCTCGGCGTCCAAGCTTCCTGATCGCCCTTGCGGGGCGCCGTGGGGAGTTGGCCGGAATGACAGGCACCACAAACACGGTTGTACACAGCTTCCGGATCCTGTGTAGCCTGAGCGCTGTAAAGCGGCATCAAGACACCGGCAGCTAGCAGCCATTTCGTCATAAAACGACCTTTTCAGGGTTGGGAACGAGCTGCGTTCTAACGCGCAATTTCGGTCGGTCGCTCCCGTGAACTTCATCCTACGCTGGGACAAAGCGCACACAAAATCTGCGGCATTATATACTGGCGTCACTGAAACGGAAACGACACAGCTTGCCGCGTCCATTCCCGACGCCGCCCACATCGGAAATCCCATGCAACTGAAGAACCCCATCCTCGGCCTGTGCCAACAGTCCACCTTCATGCTCAGCGCCGCCAAAGTCGATCAATGCCCAGACGACGAAGGCTTCGAAGTGGCTTTTGCCGGGCGTTCCAATGCCGGCAAATCCAGCGCACTGAACACCTTGACCCATGCGAGCCTGGCACGCACCTCGAAAACCCCGGGTCGCACGCAGCTCTTGAACTTCTTCAAGCTAGACGATGAACGGCGTTTGGTCGACCTGCCCGGCTACGGCTACGCCAAGGTACCGATCCCGCTCAAGCAACACTGGCAGCGTCACCTGGAAGCCTACCTGGGCAGCCGCGAGAGTTTGAAAGGCCTGATCCTGATGATGGACATTCGCCATCCGATGACCGACTTCGACCTGTTGATGCTTGATTGGGCGGTCGCCAGCGGTATGCCGATGCACATCCTGTTGACCAAGGCTGACAAGCTCACCTACGGCGCGGCGAAAAATACCTTGCTCAAAGTGCAGTCGGAAATTCGCAAGGGCTGGGGTGACGCGATCACCATCCAGCTGTTCTCGGCGCCCAAGCGCATGGGCCTGGAAGAAGCCTACACGGTGCTGGCCGATTGGATGGAATTGGCGGACAAGGGTAGCGAAGAGGCCGAATAAGCCAAATCGCAGGCAAAAAAAACCCCGGACTTCTTATGGGGAGGGGGAAGTTCGGGGTCCAAGTTCCGGACCGCTAGGGCGGGGTCCAGATATCTGCCAACACTTAACACAACATAGGAGCATTGAAGGGCTTCACCAGCCATTCAAAATCTCTGAGTGGCGATTCACGGGTTTAGTTCAGATTATTTTTGGAAATAACCGTAGGAATCTTCAGAGCTAATGAGGCTGCGCCTGGGTTTTCTGTGAGTCGATGTGGTGAGGACGCTTGCTCCTGCTGAGGCTCAAAGCGGCCCCGTAGGAGCTGTCGAGTGCAACGAGGCTGCGATCTTTCCCCTGACGCTTGAATCTCAAGTGAAGGATCAAGATCAAAAGATCGCAGCCTTCGGCAGCTCCTACAGGGCGCAGGCCAGCGGGAGCAAGCTCCCTCGCCACAAAAGCTCGAAGCCTCAGGACGAAAGGATCAGTGCGCCTCGTCCCAGTTATTACCCACGCCCACTTCCACCAGCAGCGGCACGTCCAGGGTGGCGGCGGCGCTCATGTGCTGGCGGATTTCCTCACGGACTTGATCGACCAGGTCTTCACGCACTTCCAGCACCAGTTCGTCGTGTACCTGCAGGATGACCTTCGCATCCAGCCCGGACGCCGTCAGCCAGCCATCCACAGCCACCATGGCTTTCTTGATGATGTCAGCCGCCGTGCCCTGCATCGGCGCGTTGATGGCGGTGCGCTCGGCACCTTTGCGCAGGGCCGGGTTTTTCGCGTTGATGTCCGGCAGGTACAGCCGGCGACCGAAAATGGTTTCGACAAAACCTTGCTCGGCCGCCTGGGCGCGGGTGCGTTCCATATACGCCAGCACACCCGGGTAGCGGGCGAAGTAGCGGTCGATATAAGCCTGGGATTGTTTGCGATCGACGCCGATCTGCTTGGCCAGGCCGAACGCGCTCATGCCATAGATCAAACCGAAGTTGATCGCCTTGGCGCTGCGGCGCTGGTCCTGGGTGACGGCTTCCAGCTCGACGCCGAAAACCTCGGCAGCGGTGGCCCGGTGCACGTCCAGGTTATGGCGAAACGCATAGAGCAAGCCTTCGTCCTTGGCCAGGTGCGCCATGATCCGCAGTTCGATCTGCGAGTAGTCCGCCGCCAGCAGCTTGTAGCCTTTCGGCGCGACAAACGCTTGGCGGATGCGTCGGCCTTCGGCCGTGCGGATCGGAATGTTCTGCAGGTTCGGGTCGATGGACGACAGGCGCCCGGTCGCGGCGACGGCCTGTTGATAATTGGTATGGACGCGGCCCGTGCGGCTGTTGATCTGTTCCGGCAGGCGATCGGTGTAGGTGCTCTTGAGCTTGCTCAGCGAGCGGTACTGCATCAGCACCTTGGGCAGCGGGTAATCCTGCTCCGCCAGCTCGGCGAGCACCGCTTCGGCGGTAGACGCCTGGCCCTTGGCGGTTTTGCTGAGCACCGGCAAGCCGAGCTTTTCGTACAAGATCACGCCCAATTGCTTCGGCGAGCCCAGGTTGAATTCCTCGCCGGCGATGGCAAACGCCTCACGCTCCAGCGCCACCAGCTTCTCGCCCAACTCGACACTTTGTACGCCCAGCAGGTTGGCATCGACCAACGCCCCTTGGCGCTCGATGCGCGCCAGGACCGGCATCAGCGGCATTTCGATGTCGTTGAGCACCGTGCCCAGGCTTGGCGTGGCGGCCAGTTTTTCCTGCAGTGCCTGATGCAGGCGGAAGGTCACGTCGGCGTCTTCGGCGGCGTAGGGGCCGGCCAGTTCCAGGGAGATCTGGTCGAAGGTCAGTTGCTTGACCCCTTTGCCCGCGATGTCCTGGAAATCGGTCTTGCTCTGGCCCAGGTACTTGAGCGCCAGGCTGTCCATGTCGTGGCGGGTCGCGGTGGAGTCCAGCACGTAGGATTCAAGCATGGTGTCGAAGGCGATGCCCTGGACCAGGATGCCATTGTTCTGATCGCCACCAATGGCGCAGTTGGCCAGGATGTTGGTTTCGAACTTGGCGTGCTGGCCGACCTTGAGCTTGTTCGGGTTTTCCAGCAGCGGCTTGAGTGCCTTGAGCACCGTGTCGCGGTCCAGTTGCTCCGGCACGCCCATGTAGGAGTGGGTCAGCGGGATGTAGGCCGCCTCGAAAGGGGCCACGGCGAACGACAAGCCGACGAGTTGCGAATGCTGGGCATCGCCGCCATTGGTTTCGGTGACGAAGGCAAACAACGGCGCCTTGTCCAGCTTGGCCAGCCACGCGTCGAAGCGCGCCTGATCGAGGATGACCTCGTACTTGGCCTCGGCAGCGCCGGGCTGTTCTTCGGTAACTTCGACGATCTCCTGGCCGGCACGCTTGGCGTCCCGCTGGTTGTCTTCGAACCAGCTCTTGAATTCCAACAGCGTGTACAGCTCGGCGAGTTTCTCGTGATCCGGTTGGCCCATTTGCAGGTCGTCGAGGCCGACATCCAGCGGTACGTCGGTCTTGATGGTCGCCAGCTCGTAGGAAAGCAACGCCATTTCCTTGTGCTCTTCGAGCTTGGCGGCCAGGGTCTTGGCGCCACGGATCGGCAAGGTGGCGACGATGTCCAGTTGCGCATACAGCTCGGTCAGGCCGCCATTGACGCCCACCAGCAGGCCGGAAGCAGTCTTCGGTCCGATACCCGGGACGCCCGGGATGTTGTCGGACGAATCGCCCATCAACGCCAGGTAATCGATGATCTGCTCGGGAGCGACGCCAAACTTCTCCTTCACGCCAGCCACGTCCAGGGCGCTACCGGTCATGGTATTGACCAAGGTAATGTGCCCATCGACCAATTGCGCCATGTCTTTGTCGCCGGTGGAGATCACCACCGGACGGTCGGCCGCCGCGCTGCTGCGGGCCAGGGTGCCGATCACGTCATCGGCCTCGACGTTGTCCACGCACAGCAGCGGGAAGCCCAGGGCCTTGACGCTGGCATGCAACGGCTCGATCTGCACGCGCATGTCGTCGGGCATGCTCGGACGGTTGGCCTTGTATTCGGCGTACAGCTCATCGCGAAACGTCCCACCCTTGGCGTCGAAGACCACGGCAAACGGGCTGTCTGGATACTGCTTGCGCAGGCTCTTGAGCATGTTCAGCACGCCCTTGACCGCACCGGTCGGCAGGCCTTTGGACGTGGTCAGCGGTGGCAGCGCATGAAAGGCGCGGTACAGATAAGAAGAACCGTCCACCAGGACGAGGGGGGCTTGGCTCATGAGCAGGATCAACCTTTTCGGCGGGTCCGGGGCTAGAATAGCGGGACCGTTGACGACAAAGGGACAAGGTTATCATGCGTACACTAAATCGCCTGTTACTGGCTGGCTTGTTTGCAATCACCCCGTTGGCCGTCATGGCGGCGGATGACGCCCCCTCGGCGGACCCGGACGTCACCATCCGGACCGAAGGAGATAAAACCATTCAGGAGTATCGGCAAAACGGATTTTTGTACGCGATCAAGGTCACGCCCAAGAATGGCAAGCCTTATTTCCTGGTACGCGCCGACGGTACCGATGCAAACTTCATCCGCTCGGACCAGCCGGATATGCTGATCCCTTCGTGGAAAATCTTTGAGTGGTAGTACCGCTCTGCACTTCAACCGGCGCCCGCTGAAGGGCGCCCGTACTGGCAGTTTTAACCATGTCTGTGTTCACGCCCCTGGCTCGGCCCGAGCTGGAAACCTTTCTCGCCCCTTATGGGCTTGGCCGCCTGCTTGATTTCCAGGGGATCGCCGCCGGCAGCGAAAACACCAATTTCTTTATCAGCCTGGAGCAGGGCGAATTCGTCCTGACCCTGGTCGAGCGCGGCCCGGTGCAGGAAATGCCGTTCTTCATCGAACTGCTGGACGTGCTGCATGACGCCGATCTGCCGGTGCCTTATGCCTTGCGCACCACCGACGGCGTCGCGCTGCGGGAACTGGCGGGCAAGCCGGCGCTGCTGCAACCGCGCCTGGCCGGCAAGCACATCAAGCAGGCCAACGCCCAGCACTGCGCCCAGGTCGGCGAGTTGCTGGCGCATCTGCATCTGGCAACCCGCGACAACATGATCAAGCGCAAGACCGATCGCGGCCTGGACTGGATGCAGGAGGAGGGCGCCAAGCTGCTCTCGCACCTCGACGCCGAGCCGCGTCGGCTGCTCGAGGCGGCGCTGGATGAGATCTCGTTGCAGAAAGTCGGCATCCTGGCGCTGCCGCGCGCCAACATCCATGCCGATCTGTTCCGCGACAATGCGATGTTCGAAGGCACGCACCTGACCGGGCTGATCGACTTCTACAACGCCTGCTCCGGGCCGATGCTGTATGACGTCGCCATTGCCTTGAACGACTGGTGCTCGGACGACGACGGCGTGCTCGATGGCGCCAGGGCGCGGGCGTTGCTGGGCGCCTATGCGGCGCTGCGACCGTTCACTGCCGCCGAAGCCGAGTTATGGCCAACCATGCTGCGCGTGGCGTGCGTGCGGTTCTGGCTGTCGCGGTTGATCGCCGCTGAATCCTTTGCCGGGCAGGATGTGTTGATTCACGATCCGATGGAATTCCAGCAGCGCTTGGCGCAGCGGCAGACGGTTCACACGGTGTTGCCTTTCGCCCTCTGATAACCGACAGGGGCGCGAAGGCTTTTGTGGCGAGGGAGCTTGCTCCCGCTCGGTTGCGCAGCGACCGCAAGATTTCAGGGTCGCTTCGCGGCCCAGCGGGAGCAAGCTCCCTCGCCACAAGAGCAGCCGGGGTTACAACGACTCCAGGCACCCCGCCAGATCATTGCCCAACTTCTCCAACAACTGCTCATACCCCTGCGCCGTCGCCGGGGTATAGCCGCCCAGTGCATCGAGCTCCGCCAGCTTCACCGGCAACCCGGCCACCAGGGTTTCGGCCAGGCGCGGGCGCAGGGGCGGTTCGCTGAAGACGCAGGTTTTGCCCACGGCCTGCAAGCGCGTGCGCATTGCCGCCACATGCTGGGCACCGGGCTGGACTTCGGCGGCCACGGCGAACACCCCGGCGTGCTTGAGGCCGTAGTGGTCTTCGAAATAGTCGAACGCCTCGTGGAAGACGAAATACGGCTTGCCCGCGACCCCGGCCAGACGCGCCTTGAGGCGTATGTCCAAGGCATCGAGACGCTGGTTGAAGCCCTTGAGGTTGCTTTGATAGCGGGCCGCATTGGCCGGATCCGCCGCACTCAGGTCAGCCGCCATCTTGGCGGCGATCACCCGCGCATTGAGCGGCGAGAGCCACAGGTGGGCATCCACGGTGCCGGGGCGATGGTCGTGATCGTGTTCATCGGCGTCATGGTCATCATCCTCGTGGGACGCGCTGTCCTGGGCGAAGTGACGCAACTTGAGCCCCGGCAAATCCTGGATGGCAACGGAGGGCAACGTGCGACCGTTGAGCACCCGCGGCAGAAAGCCTTCCATATCGGGGCCGATCCAATACAGCAGGTCCACCGACTGGACCTTGCGTACATCCGATGGCCGCAACGCATAGTGATGCGGCGAAGCCCCTGGCGGCAGCAACACCTCTGGAACGGCCACGCCGTCCTGCACGGCGGCGGCAATCAGTTGCAGCGGCTTGATGCTGGTGAGCACCTTGACGTCGGCCTGGGCCGAGCCAATCAGTAGAAAACTTGCGACAAAAGCGACAAAGAGCGAAAAAAATCGGGACACGATGACCACTCGTAGAGGCGAGAACGGGTAACATAATAACGTCTCTCACTAAACTCGTCGCTGCCCATGCCTATTACACCCCTTGCCAGTCGCCCCCACGATCACTCCCACTGCGTGCACAGCGCGCTGTCCGAGGCCGACGCCATCTGCGCGCGCCAAGGGTTGCGCCTGACCGCCCTGCGTCGGCGCGTGCTGGAATTGGTCTGGCAAAGCCACAAGCCACTGGGCGCCTACGACATCCTCGCGGTGCTCAGCGAGCAGGACGGCCGCCGCGCCGCACCGCCGACGGTCTACCGGGCGCTGGATTTCCTCTTGGAAAACGGCCTGGTGCATCGCATTTCGTCGCTGAACGCCTTCGTCGGCTGCAACCACCCGGAGCACGCCCACCAAGGCCAGTTCCTGATCTGCCGCGAATGCCACGCCGCCATCGAGCTGGAACAGAAGTCCATCAGCGATGCCATCATCGCCAGCGCCAAGGACGTCGGCTTCGTGGTCGATACCCAGACCGTCGAAGTGGTCGGTCTCTGCTCCGGCTGCCAGGGGGCCTGATGAGCAATGCGTTGATCCGCCTCGAACAGGTGGCCGTGACGTTCGCCGGGCAGAGCGTGCTGGACAACATCCACCTGAGCGTCGAACCGGGGCAGATCGTGACCTTGATCGGCCCCAACGGCGCCGGCAAGACCACCTTGGTGCGCGCCGTGCTGGGTTTGCTCAAGCCCGACAGTGGCAGCGTCTGGCGCAAGCCCAGGTTGCGCGTCGGCTACATGCCGCAAAAACTCCACGTAGACCCGACGCTGCCACTGTCGGTGCTGCGTTTCCTGCGCCTGGTGCCAGGCGTGGACCGCGCACGCGCCTTGGCCGCGCTCAAGGAAGTCGGCGCCGAACAGGTGATCGACAGCCCGGTGCAAAGCGTGTCCGGTGGCGAGATGCAGCGCGTATTGCTGGCTCGCGCCCTGCTGCGTGAGCCTGAGCTGCTGGTGCTCGACGAGCCGGTGCAAGGGGTCGATGTGGCGGGGCAGGCCGAGCTGTACAGCCTGATCACGCGCCTGCGCGACCGCCACGGCTGCGGCGTGCTGATGGTCTCCCACGATTTGCACCTGGTGATGAGCACCACCGACCAGGTGGTCTGCCTCAATCGCCATGTCTGCTGTTCCGGGCATCCCGAGCAAGTCAGCGGCGATCCGGCTTTCGTCGAGCTGTTCGGAAAAAACGCACAAAGCCTGGCGATTTATCACCACCACCATGACCACGCCCATGACCTGCATGGTTCGGTGGTCAGCGCCCCTTCTGCTTCCAATCATGTTCATGGAGATGGCTGCAAGCATGGCTGATTTTCTGTTGTACGCCCTGCTCGCAGGCTTGGCACTCGCCCTGGTAGCCGGCCCCCTGGGTTCGTTCGTGGTCTGGCGGCGCATGGCCTATTTCGGCGACACCTTGTCCCACGCAGCGTTGCTCGGCGTGGCCTTGGGGTTTCTGCTGGACGTCAGCCCGGCGGTCGCGGTGACCGTTGGCTGCCTGTTGCTGGCGGTGGTACTGGTGACCTTGCAACACCGCCAACCGCTGGCGTCCGACACGCTGCTGGGTATTTTGGCGCCGAGCACCCTGTCCCTCGGGCTGGTGGTACTAAGCTTCATGCATGACGTGCGGATTGACCTGATGGCCTATCTGTTCGGCGACCTGTTGGCGATCAGTCCTACAGACCTGTCGTGGATCCTCGGCGGTAGCGCCGCGGTGCTGGTGTTGCTGGTGGCGCTGTGGCGGCCCTTGCTGGCCGTCACCGTGCACGAGGAGTTGGCCCGGGTCGAAGGCCTGCCCGTGCTGGGCTTGCGCCTGGCGCTGATGCTGCTGATTGCGGTGGTCATCGCGGTGGCGATGAAAATCGTCGGGGTGTTGCTGATTACTTCATTGCTGATCATCCCGGCGGCTGCGGCACAGCGTCACGCCCGCTCACCCGAGCAGATGGCCCTGGGCGCGAGCCTGCTGGGCATGCTCGCGGTGTGTGGCGGCCTGGCACTTTCCTGGTTCAAGGACACCCCGGCCGGCCCGTCGATCGTGGTCAGCGCCGCCGCGCTGTTTCTGCTGAGTTTTGTCCTGCCTCGTCGAGGGGTGTAGACTTGCTCGCTTTTTGCGCAAATAGAGAGTCGCAGGAATGAAGCCGTTCGCCTCCCGTTATCTGCTCCTTGTCGCATTTTCCCTGCTACTGGGCGCCTGCCAGAGTACACCGCCGGTCACCCAGGCCCCCGATACGCGGGGCCCGGCCATCGCGCAGCTCGAGCAAAGCCTTGCCAGCAATGAGCTGGCCACCGCCGAAGACCAGTTGGCCGCCTTGCAAGCCCAGTCGCCCGAAGACCGGTCGCTGGAACCCTATCAGCGGCAACTGGCCGAGGCGTATTTGCGCCGCAGCCAGATCGATCTGCAAAAAGGCGATGTAAACGCCGCCGCCACCGCCCTGAGCCGTGCCCGAGCCTTGATGCCCAAGGCCCCAGCGCTCACCGGCGAGGTCAACAGCGCCATTGCCGAAGCCCGCAAGGCCGACCTGGATAAAGCCGAGGCCGACCTCAAGGCTGCCGAAGCCAAACCGGTCGCCAAAGTGATCGACCCGAGCGCCCCCAGCACCACAGTTGCGCTCAACCTCGCCGATATACAGCAAATGCGTCGACAACTGGATGCCATCGCCGCCGACGTGGTGAATTATCAGTGTGACGTCAGCATCCAGGCGCCGCGCACCGATGATTATCCGTGGCTGGCGACGTTGCTGACCAAGCGGGTCAAGAAACTGGACCCGGGGTTTGATTTGAAACTGCAGAAGCAGATCTTGCGCAGTGTGCCGGCGCAGGTCGTGCTGACACCTCGCAAACCCTAAAAGCATCGCGGGCAAGCCTTGCTCCCACAGGGCAATTCCCATAGGTCAATGTGTTCTCTGTGAGAATTGACCCTGTGAGAGCTAACACCTGTGAGAGTTGATCCTGTGGAGCTGATCTGTGGGAGCAAGGCTTGCCCGCGATAGCGCCCTACCAGACAACAAATCTCTTTAGGCCGGAACCGCCTTGGCCCTCGGCTCCCGCGCCCAAACCCGATGCTGGGCAATCGCCGCAAAAAACCGCGAAAAACCGCTCGCATCCGCGTCTTCGATCAACCCCGCATCCACCTCCAGCTTCAACTCCACCAACAGCTGCCGGGCCTCACCATGAAGCCCAATGGCTTTCAGATGCTTGTAGGCCTCCAGCACGTAATGCAACGCCACGCCGTCGCGACTCAAAGCCTTGATCGACTCCGCGCCACCGGGCACGAACACCGCGTCAAAGGCAATCGACGGCAACCCTTCCATGGACGCATCCACCGCCAGCGTTTTCCCATTGGCCGTGGTCACCGGTGCGGAGGTCGGCCCCAGCACTTTGGCGTGAGCGCCCTCGGCCTCCAGGGCCTTCTTGAGCGCATCGATGATCGCACCATCGACACCGTTAGCCACCAACACCGCCACTTTTCGCGTCTTGATGTCGCCGGACAGCAGGTTCGCCTGGCTCAAAGCCGGTGACTGCTGCAGCGATGGCGTTGGCACATCGACGGTGCCCGCGGTAGGCGCCGGCAACCCGAGGTTTTTCGCCACTCGCCCGGCCAGTTCCAGGTCGATATTGGCGAGGATCTCATTGACCTGCCGCGCCCGGATGAACTCACGCTCCACCTTGCCCAGCTCGAAGCTGTAGGCAGCAATGATGTGCTCCTGCTCATGAGGGCTCATGCTCTTGTAGAACAACCGCGCCTGGGAGAAATGATCGGCGAACGAATCGCTGCGTTGGCGGATCTTGTAGGCGTCGATGCGCTCTGGATAACTTTCGAAGCCGCCGTCTTCCGGGCCGGGCGGGGTTTCCTTCGGCCAGCCACCGTCGATGGAGTTCGGCTCGTAGGACGCACGCCCCTTGTCGATGGTGGTGCGGTGCATCGCATCACGCTGGCCGTTGTGTACCGGGGTGATCGCCCGGTTGATCGGCAGCTCATGAAAATTCGGCCCACCAAGTCGGCTGATCTGCGTATCGGTGTAGGAAAACAGCCGTCCTTGCAGCAACGGGTCATTGGAAAAGTCGATGCCCGGCACGATGTGCCCTGGGCAGAACGCAACTTGCTCGACCTCGGCGAAGAAATTGTCCGGGTTGCGGTTCAGCACCATCTTGCCCAGGGGCGTGATGGGCACCAGCTCTTCAGGGATGATCTTGGTCGGGTCGAGCAGGTCGAAGTCAAACTTGTGCTCGTCTTCCTCGGCGACAACCTGCACGCCGAACTCCCATTCCGGGTAATCGCCCATCTCGATCGACTCCCAGAGATCGCGACGGTGGTAGTCCGTATCTTTACCCGCCAGTTTCTGGGCTTCGTCCCACACCAACGAGCAGGTGCCGACGGTAGGGCGCCAGTGGAATTTGACGAAGCTGCTTTTGCCTTCGGCGTTGATCATGCGGAAGGTGTGCACACCAAAACCCTGCATCGTGCGTAGGCTTTTTGGAATGGCCCGATCAGACATCGCCCAGATCACCATGTGGGCCGATTCCGGCACCAGCGAGACAAAATCCCAGAACGTGTCGTGGGCCGAGCCGCCTGTAGGAATTTCGTTATGGGGCTCGGGTTTTACCGCGTGGACAAAGTCCGGAAACTTCACCGCGTCCTGAATGAAAAACACCGGCATGTTATTGCCCACCAGGTCGAAGTTGCCTTCGTCGGTGAAGAATTTCACCGCAAAACCGCGCACGTCCCGCACGGTGTCGCCGGAGCCGCGTGGGCCTTGCACAGTGGAAAAACGCACGAACACCGGAGTTTTCTTGCTCGGATCTTGTAGGAAACCGGCCTTGGTCAATGCCGAATGCGCGTCATAGCTCTGAAAATAGCCATGGGCGCCGGTCCCGCGGGCGTGGACGATGCGTTCCGGAATGCGTTCATGGTCAAAGTGCGTGATTTTTTCACGCATGATGAAGTCTTCCAGCAACGAAGGGCCCCGGGGGCCGGCGCGCAGGGTGTTCTGGTTATCAGCGATCTTCACGCCCTGGTTGGTGCGCAACGCCTGTTCGGTGGCGTCGGAGCGGAACTGTTCCAGGCTCTCGAGCTTGGCGTTGGTGTTGCCGCGATCCAGCGTGTCGGTCCCGGCCAGTTGGCTCTTGTTGACCGTGGGCTTGTTGGTACTCATCAGGCATGACTCCTCTTTGCAATCCCCGCCATGGCCGGGACTCTTGAGTTCGATACCGCAGGTTCGGCACCTGGGCATTTTCGAGTGGCTTAATGAGTGACCGATGCCGTTTGGCCGTGTTCCTTTTTTATGGCCTTTGATCGCGTTATTGCCAAATGAAAGGTCTGATCGCAAATAAATGCTAAGAACCTCTATACGGACAGGCTAAAATGCGCGCCCGGCTAACCGCTGATCCTTTTCCAACGCGCCCCACAAGGTTCGCTACGTGATCGAGTTTCAAGACGTCCATAAAACCTACCGGGTCGCCGGTAGGGATATCCCCGCCCTGCATCCGACCAGTCTGACGATTGAGAACGGTCAGGTCTTCGGCCTGATTGGCCATTCCGGTGCGGGAAAAAGTACCCTGCTGCGCCTGATCAATCGCCTGGAAGACTCCACGGGCGGCAAGATCATCGTCGACGGCGAGGAAGTCACCGCCCTGGACGCCAGCGGCCTGCGCCGCTTCCGCCAGCAAGTCGGGATGATTTTCCAGCACTTCAACCTGCTGGCGTCCAAGACCGTGGCCGACAACGTGGCGCTGCCACTGACGCTGGCCGGCGAATTGTCCCGCAGCGAAATCGACCAGCGCGTCGCCGAGTTGCTGGCGCGGGTGGGCCTGTCCGACCACGCCAAGAAATACCCGGCGCAATTGTCCGGCGGACAGAAGCAGCGCGTCGGCATCGCCCGCGCCCTGGCGACCAAACCCAAGATTTTGCTGTGCGACGAGGCCACCAGCGCCCTCGACCCACAGACCACCGCCTCGGTGCTGCAACTGCTGGCGGAAATCAACCGCGAGTTGAAGCTGACCATCGTGCTGATTACCCATGAAATGGACGTGATCCGCCGCGTTTGCGATCAAGTGGCCGTGATGGACGCCGGCGTGATCGTCGAGCAAGGCCCGGTGGCCCAGGTGTTCCTGCACCCCAAGCACCCGACCACCAAGCGTTTCGTCCAGGAAGACGAGCAGATCGACGAAAGCGAACAGCGCGACGATTTCGCTCACGTCCCAGGCCGCATCGTGCGTCTGACGTTCCAGGGCGACGCGACCTACGCGCCGTTGCTCGGCACCATCGCCCGGGAAACCGGCGTGGACTACAGCATCCTGGCCGGTCGTATCGACCGCATCAAAGACACCCCCTACGGGCAACTGACCCTCGCCATCACCGGCGGTGACATGGAGGCGGCGTTTGCCCGCTTCACCGCGGCCGATGTCCACATGGAGGTGCTGCGCTAATGGAACTGTTGAGTTCGTTCTTCTCCAACATCGACTGGCTGGAAATCTGGCTGGCGACGGGCGACACCTTCCTGATGCTGTTCGGTTCGCTGTTGTTCACCGTGCTGCTCGGCCTGCCCCTGGGCGTGCTGCTGTTCCTGTGCAGCCCGCGCCAGTTGCTCGAAGCCCGGGGCGTTTATGCGCTGCTGTCGCTGATCGTGAACATCCTGCGCTCGCTGCCGTTCATCATCCTGTTGATCGTGATGATCCCGTTCACGGTATTGATTACTGGCACCTCGTTGGGCGTAGCCGGCGCGATCCCACCGCTGGTGGTCGGCGCCACACCGTTCTTCGCCCGCCTGGTGGAAACCGCCCTGCGCGAAGTCGACCGCGGCATCATCGAAGCGACCCAAGCCATGGGCGCAACGACGCGGCAGATCATCGTCAACGCCTTGCTGCCGGAAGCCCGTCCGGGCATTTTTGCAGCGATTACGGTGACAGCGATTACGCTTGTGTCCTACACGGCCATGGCCGGTGTAGTCGGCGCTGGTGGTTTGGGCGACCTGGCGATCCGCTTCGGTTACCAGCGTTTCCAGACCGACGTCATGGTGGTCACGGTGGTGTTGCTGCTGGTGCTGGTGCAGGTCCTGCAAACCGTGGGCGACAAACTGGTTGTGCATTTCTCTAGAAAATAAGGCCTCGCGGCCAATAAACCATGAGCCGGCCATTCGCTGGCAGGCGCCAAGAGCAGGCGCCCCACAAGGAGTTAGCTGAATGAAGAAACTACTGGTTGCCTTCGCTGCCGCCGCAGCGTTTTCCGCCCACGCCGCCGACACCCTGACCGTCGCGGCCACCCCAGTCCCGCACGCGGAAATCCTCGAATTCGTCAAACCGGCATTGGCCAAAGAAGGCGTGGACCTCAAGGTCAAAGTCTTCACCGACTACATCCAGCCGAACGTACAAGTTGCGGAAAAGCGCCTGGACGCCAACTTCTTCCAACACCAGCCGTACCTGGATGAGTTCAACAAAGCCAAGGGCACGCACCTGGTGAGCGTGGCCGGTGTGCACCTGGAACCACTGGGCGCGTACTCCAGCAAGTACAAGGCACTGACAGAACTGCCGGGCGGCGCCAACGTGGTGATCCCGAACGACGCCACCAACGGCGGCCGTGCGCTGTTGCTGCTGGCGAAGGCTGGGGTGATCAAGCTGAAGGATTCGAACAACATCCTGTCGACGACCAAGGACATTGTTGAGAACCCGAAGGATCTGAAATTCCGTGAACTGGAAGCAGCGACCATTCCGCGGGTGCTGACCCAGGTGGACCTGGCGTTGATCAATACCAACTATGCGTTGGAAGCCAAGCTTGATCCTTCCAAGGATGCGCTGGTCATCGAAGGTAACGACTCGCCTTATGTGAACATCCTGGTGGCTCGTGAGGATGATAAGGACAGTGAGGCGATGAAGAAGCTGGTGGCGGCGTTGCATAGCCCGGAAGTGAAGGCTTTTATTCTTGAGAAGTACAAAGGCGCGGTTTTGCCGGCGTTTTGATCTGATCGGGTGGTGAAAAAAACGGGGCTGCGTGGGAATGCAGGCCCGTTTTTTTATGCTCGGAAATGTGCGGCGTCACGGAAAGGCCCGCAAGATCACGGGCTAACGCGGATCAACGTTATCCAACACCCGATTCGCCAGCAATGAACTCAATTCGATCAATTGCTGGATACCGAGAAGGATGTGACGACGCGGTCCTTCCAGGTCGAAGGCCAGGTTGCTGACCATCGCGTCGGCTGCCGCCAGGGTTTCGCTGAGGTTGGCGAGGAGGGATTCGTTGTCGGCGTTTTTTGCGACGGTGAAGAGCTGGCCCGGTTGGGACGCATCTTCGGACTTTTCCGGTTTTGGTAGCAGGTAGTGATCCAAGACGCGTTTGGTGGCTTCGTCGTGTTTCTTGGCTTTGGATTTGGTTCGCGGGGAAGCTTGGTCCGCCTCTGGCGGATTCGGTGTAGGTTTGAACATGTACTAAGTCTTATAGGTGAAGCCGCAACCCTCTAGCTACTAAACAAGGGGTGGCAGCTGTACGCAGGTTAGTAGACCGGGGACTTAGCAAGCCGGCGCGCCCGAGAGCGCCCTGCGCACAACCGCCATCAAATACAGGCATGGAGATACCTGACTGATAGAGCTTTGCACCTTACTAAATACCTCGGGCTACTAAACCCGACCACTGATGGGCAGTGGCAGGGAAACGATAGAACCCAGGAACAAGGCGCACAAGCGGGCGGATTCTGGCGTAGTTGTAGGTAATGGCGCAAGGATGTGTAGCTTGAGGGAAGGATCACGCCAGCGGAATAAACAGGGCTTGGTTTTGGCCCGTAAATTGGGGCTAGACGGGTTTGCGGTTGGGGTTTGAAGTGGGTGATGCGGTTTTGTCTGTAGGCATTTTTCGGGGTGGATGGGGGCTGCTTTGCAGCCCAGCGGGAGCAAGCTCTCACGGAACAAATTGCAACCATGTGGTTTTTAAGGCTGAAAATACATATCGATCGTTCCCACGCTCCTGCCTGGGAATGTCGCCAGGGACGCTCCGCGTTCCGCTTCTGGAAGGTGACGCAGAGCGTCACGGGATGCATTCCCACGCAGAGCGTGGGAACGATCAAATATGTTGGGTTCGCTTTTGGGAAGGATGTTTATCTGCTATCGCGGATCAACGTTATCCAACACCCGGTTCGCCAGCAATGAACTCAATTCAATCAACTGCTGGATGCCGAGGAGGATGTGACGGCGAGGACCTTCCAGGTCGAAGGCCAGGTTGCTGACCATCGCGTCGGCTGCCACCAGGGTTTCGCTGAGGTTGGCGAGGAGGGATTCGTTGTCGGCGTTTTTTGCGACGGTGAAGAGCTGGCCCGGTTGGGACGCATCTTCGGACTTTTCCGGTTTTGGTAGAAGGTAGTAATCCAAGGCGCGATTGGTGGCTTCGTCGTGCTTTTTGGCCTTGGATTTGGCGTGGCCTGTCTCTGGTGGGTTCGGAGTAGGTTTGAACATTGGGACTTTCCTATAGTAGGGCCGCCACCATCTCGCTACTAAACGAAAGGAGGCAGCTGTGCGCAAGTTAGTAGACCGGTAAAGTCACCAAACCCGGCGCGCCCGAAGGCGCCTTGCGCACAGCCACCATCAAGTGCAGGCAAACGCCTGACTGGATGACACTCATGCAACCGTAGATGACTAACCGAGCTACTAAACCCGACCACTGATGGGCAGTGGCAGGGAAACGATAGAACCCAGGGACAAGGCGCACAAGCGGGCGGATTCTGGCGTAGTTGTAGGTAATGGCGCAAGGATGTGTAGCTTGAGGGAAGGATCACGTCAGCGGAATAAACAGGGCTTGGTTTTGGCCCGTAAATTGGGGCTAGACGGGTTTGCGGCTGGGTTTTGAAGTGGGTGGGGCTGCTTCGCAACCCAGCGGGAGCAAGCTCCCTCGCCACGAATGTTGGCCGGCTTGGGGATGCCTCGCTCGATACGTGATGGTTGCTGTCTTTCGATCCGAACAGGGGGGCGGAGGGCAGAATAAACTTGCCCCTTTTCTATCCGAATGCACTCATGAATTCATTACGCGAAGACAATCGAAAGCGCTTGATACGACTCATCGACCAGATCCCTGTTGATGAGAACCCCGAGGGTTGGACCCATGTTGCTTCGATAGCCGTCGGCGGGCTGCTATCGGTAGGGTTTTCGCAAAAAGGTCCCTACTTGCTGGTCGTCTCAAGCTCGGGTCGGAGTGTGGTGCACTGCGACACAGGCGAAAAAATTGAGCGCGACTATGAAGAATATGCGGGCTTGAGCGAGCTTGGGTTGCATTGCCAGGGCATTGGCGTGATCGCCGATGAAGTCATATCGCTGTGTGGCATACAGGGCGGTGGCTTGCCAACCGGCAACATCGCCGGAGAAGGACTGGAGTTGGTTTCCCCGGATTGGCCTGAAAACAGCCTTATCCTGAGCAAACCCTTCAAAAATGCGCTGATTAAGGGTCACCAAGCAGATTGCACGGTGATCTACAGGGACCACGTGCGGGCGTTCGGATTCTCCTGGTGTGGGAACTACATCGTTGCGGCGTGCGGCAGCGACCTCGATCTTTGGTCGAGAAAGTCAAAGTTGTAACGAAAGGCCGTCGCCGGCAGCGCGGCGGTCGAGGGCGTTGCAGTTGTGCTTCATTGTTCTACAACCCCCATGATAAATTCCCAGCCGCGACCTCTAATCAATAGAGGGCATTCAGGGAGAGAAGTAAGTGATCAAGTCTTTGTTGGTTGGGGCATTGCTGGCAATGGCATCAGCATCGGCATCTGCGATGAGTTGCGATAACCCTAGAAACGCCTATGACAGAACCTATTGCGCGTCGCTGAAAATGGTTCAGTCGGATCAGGACATCAATGATCAATACAAGAAGACGATGAGTGCGCTGAACCCGGATCAAAAGAAAAAAGTGAAAGCCGCTCAAATCCAGTGGATCAAAAATCGTGACAGCGCCTGTTCCAACGATGGCCTGCTCTACCTGGACTGTGCCAACGAGAAGACCGAGGCGCGTATCGTCATACTCAAAGCTGTCGAGCGCGAGTGCCGTGCTGCCGGTTGCGATGACGCCAAGCTGTCGCAAGTCGAGTAACCCGTAACAACTTGCCCTCGCTGAAAAACCCGACGTAACGCGTCGGGTTTTTCTTTGGCGGGTTCACCCGCTACCGCAGCTCGACGCTTCGCAGCCCAGCGGGAGCAAGCTCCCTCGCCACGGGGGTTGTGTTCCTGCATAACGTTTGGGGATAAATCCCCTCGTCACAGTAATTCAGTTGTTTACGGTAATGGCAGGGTGCCACAATCGTTTTTTGTCGCGTCATAACCAGGTGGTTCAAATGTATGGCCCAAGATTGCGCAATGGCCAGGATTTTGTAATAGCCGAGCAGGTGCGCACCGACCGATTGCAGCAGCTGTTTCGCCAATCCGTTTCTGCGGTTTTTGGTAGCTACCTTGCCGCCATCATGCTGAGTTGGCTGTGTTGGGATCGTTTTGAGCACGGCGCTATTTTTTGGTGGATGGCCATCCTGACCGCATCGACGCTGTTGCGTATCGCGATGTTCGTTGCCTATTTCCGCAGCGACGAAAGTCAGCGCACGCCTCAACGGTGGGAGCGCAAATACTGGGTCACCCTGGTGCTATCCGCCAGCATCTGGGGCGGCGGCGCGTTCGTTCTCATGCCAGCGGACGATCTGTTGTCGCAGGCGTTGGTCATGCTCTTTACGGTCGGCATGTCGGTCAGCGCGGTGTCCTGCTACTCGGCCTATCGCGATATGACACTGGTCTCCATTGGCGTGGTGCTGTTGCCGTGCACGATCTGGCTGCTGTTTCAACCGTCCCCGACTCAAGTCGGCATGGCCCTTTCGATTCTGGTGTTCGCGGCATTTGCGGCCCGCGCCACGAACAAAATGTCCCAGGCACTGGAAATCGCCTTTCGACTCACCCGTGAAATGGAACAGGCGAACAGCATTTCAACCCGCGCCGCTCAAACCGATGAACTGACCGGCCTGAAGAGTCGACGGGCGTTTTTCGAGCATGCCCAGCAGCTTTACAACGAATGTAAGGCCAACCGGTTGGGGTTGTGCGCGGTCATGTTGGACATGGATCACTTCAAGCACATCAACGACACCTACGGCCATCAGGTCGGCGATCAGGTTTTGCGCCAGATGGGGGCGGTCATCAGTTCGTCGTTTCGGGCAACGGATATCCACGGTCGGCTCGGTGGCGAAGAGTTCGCTATTTTGCTTCCGGACACGTCCATTGAGGTTGCCACCCAGATTGCAGAACTGCTCGTCGATACGATTGCGGGTTTGATGATCGAGCCTGTTCACTGCATAACCGCCAGCCTTGGCGTGGCATCGACGGAGGCCTGTAACAAGGATCTTCACAGCTTGATGAACGATGCGGATAAAGCCCTGTATCGGGCGAAGGCGTTGGGGCGTAATCGAGTGGCTGTTGCTTAGTCGGGTTGGCTTTGCCCAGAGCGAAACCAAAAAACCGCCAATTTGGCGGTCTTTAGTACTTTTCCCTGATCCCGAGTTTGCTACAAGGCCTGCCTTTGTCGATCTCAGCTACGCGGATCGAACTTCGGCTCTAGATAGATCTACGCAAGCTCTGATGGCATCAATTGCGTCTTGAGCGAGCGCCAGAACTGTCGTTGTACTGATTTCAATCCGATTGATAATGTCTTCTCTCGGGCCCTGTTTCCAGGCAGCGCTTGCGTAAAAAGCCTCTTGAGATACTTGGCGATGGCTCTCGCTTTCATAGGAGCGAATCAGGTGATAGCTGTCACTATCGTGTAATGAGCAGCCATACGAAACAACGTCTATGCCCGCTTCCAGGTGAAGCGGAACACTTACGCTCTGCATTATTTGATGAAAGTCCAATCCCGATCCTGGCTTTAAGGTGTACATCAGGATTTCAATAATTCGAGTCATTCCAAGTCTTCCATGTGGAGTTCCAACGTGAGTAAGCCATAGCCTGAAGACGCATGCGATTTGTGGCGAGGGAGCTTGCTCCCGCTCGGCGGCGCAGCCGTCGTCAATCGGCCGGCGCGGTTTTCCCGGAAGCAGGCTCCCACTTGTAGCAATGCACTCCGCTAAATGATGCTATCCACCACCCCACCATCAACCCGCAGCGCCGCGCCAGTGGTGGCCGAGGCCTGTTCCGAGCTGGCGTAGATGATCATGTTGGCGACTTCCTCGACGCGTGCCGCGCGCTGGATGATCGAGGTGCTGCGGTGCTGATTGACGAAGTCTGCCGCGACCTTTTCCAGGCTGTCCCCGGTGCGCTCGACGTCTGCCTGGAGCATCTGGGCAACGCCCTCGGAAAGTGTGGGCCCAGGCAGCACCGAGTTTACCGTCACGCCGGTGCCGGCGAGGCGCTTGGCCAGGCCGCGAGCAATTGAGAGTTGGGCGGTTTTGGTGAAGCCGTAGTGGATCATGTCAGCGGGAATGTTTACGCCGGATTCCGACGAGACAAACACGATCCGCCCCCAACCGCGCTCGACCATCCCGGGCGCGTAGGCCCTGGAAACACGCACGCCGGACATCACGTTGGTTTCGAAGAAGCGCTGCCATTCGCTGTCCGGCGTCTCGAAAAAGTCTTCCAGTTTGAAAATGCCCAGGTTGTTGATGACGATGTCGAAGCGTGGGTATTTGGCGATCAGTGCCTGGCAGCCCGGCGCGTTGCTCAGATCGCCAACGAAGCCATCAGCCCTTGAAGCGAGGGCGCCCAAGCGCTGCAGCGCGTCCTCCACGCTGCTCCCGCTGCGACCGTTGATAACGACGTGGGCGCCGGCTTCCAGGAAGCCTTTGGCTGTCGCGAAACCGATACCGCTGGTGGATCCAGTGACCAACACGTGACGGCCGGTGAAGTCGATGTTCATGAGGGGGACTCCTTGATTAATGAACCAGAGGAAGTGCGATATTGCTGACTGGACGGTAGTCCGACGGATTTAGAGATGGCTTTGCATCCCAACATCGCCGATATCGCAGGCCCTTAATCATGGACACGATTGAGGCTTTGCGCCTCCTCGTGATCAATCAACCATCAGGAAGGCGACCACACCGCCAGCTCATAGCCATCCGGATCGATAAAGTGGAAACGTCGGCCACCCGGGAAAGCGAACACTTCACGGCTGATGGTCGCTCCTGTGGCCTTGAGCCTGAGTTGGGTAGCCTCAAGGTCATCCGCGTACAAGATGATCAACGGGCCGCCCGGGCGCACCGGTTCACCGGTCGTGAAGCCACCGGTCAGGCGACCGTCGCTGAACTCGGTATAGGTCGGGCCGTAGTCGACGAAACTCCAGCCGAACACGCTTGCATAGAAGGCTTTGCTGCGGGCGATGTCGCTGACATTGAACTCGATGTTATCGATCTGACGGTCTTTACCTTGAATGCCCATTGACGCTTCCTTGGCTGATTTGGGAGTAAGCGAGCTTAGGCCATTCAACCCTCACTAAGCTTGGAAAAAACGACTTGGGCGGCAGGGGTTGAGGGCAGGGCAAGCCTTGTCGCCGACGATCTCTTCACTGGCCAGACGACCCACGATCGCGGCCAGGGTTACGCCGGGGTGCATGACGCACACGTATACGCCGCCAACCTGCGGAAGATAACCAATGATGGGGATGTCATCGGCAGGCATTGGTCTGTATCCGACACGAACCGATTGCAGATCCAGGGAGACAACACCGTGGAGCTCGCTTTTGATGGCGTTGGCGGTGCGCAGCGCGATCCCCGATGGTTGGTTCTCCAGGGCGTCGTCCAGGTAATCTTCGGCCGCCAGCAACGCACCCTCCGGGGTTTGCCTCACTTCCATTTCAGGGCTGGAGATGAGGGTGCGTACCAGGTTGGGTGGCGAGGTGTAGCGGATGAAAATTGCCGGGGAGGCGTCTATGGGCAGGCAAACTTCAAGCAGGTCGGTCAGCTTCGTGATGCCTGTACCGGCTGCCAATACGACGATATCGGCTTCGATGACGCCCGCGGCGGTTTCGACGCCCAATACGGTGGAACCCCGGGTTTTAAAGCCGAGAACCGGCGTTTGAGTGAGCACTTTCGCGCCATTCGCTTGAGCACCGGCGATCAGCGCATGGGTTGCCGCTACCGCGTCCAGTGCTCCTTGATCTGCCGCATACGAAGCCTGTTGAGGAGGGTTCTTGAGGTTTGGCTCAAGTTCACGGATCTGTGATTGGGATATTCGGTTTGCCGTAGCTGTTGAACTCGCGCCGTAAGAGAGGGCGCCAGTCCATTGGATCTTCAGGCCGGGCAGCTGTGTTTCGAGTCGGCGGTATTCCTGGATGGCAGCACCGCGCAATGGCGCAATGGGGTCGGGTTCGTCATGGGAGGTGTTGATCCAGGCGAATGAGCTGCCGGTCACGCCTGACGCGATGCCTTCGGCCTCGACTACCGTGACTTTCGCGCCTTGGGTCGCCAGATGGTAGGCCAGGGATGCGCCTACGATGCCCGCACCAATGACGATAACGCGTTTGCCTGGACCGCTATCCATTCGGCCTCCGTTGGGTTTGCCTGGGGGAATACGTTAGCTCGGTTGGGGCTGCTGCGCAGCCCAGCGGGAGCAAGCTCCCTCGCCACTGGAGGGTCGGGTCAGTTAGTTAGGCTGCGGCTGTCAGGGCGCCATCGCGAGCAAGCTCGCTCCCACAGGAATTGGGGGATGGATGCGATGGCTGTGAACAGACCCGGAAAAACTGTGGGAGCTGAGCTTGCTCGCGATAGCGGTGGGCCTGCTTGCATCGATGTTGGATGTGCCGCCGCTATCGCGAGCAGGCTCGGCTCCCACAGGGATTGGGGGATGGATGCGATGGCTGTGAACAGACCCGGAAAAACTGTGGGAGCTGAGCTTGCTCGCGATGGCGGTGGGTCTGCTTGCATCGATGTTGGATGTGCCGCGGTCATCGCGAGCAAGCTCGGCTCCCACAGGGGTTGGGGGATGGATGCGATGGCTGTGAGCAAACCCGAAAACTGTGGGAGCTGAGCTTGCTCGCGATAGCGGTGGGTCTGCTTGCATCGATGTTGGATGTGCCGCCGCCATCGCGAGCAAGCTCGGCTCCCACAGGGGTTGGGGATGGCAACAGGCTTTCAGTACCACCGCGCCTCACCCGGCGGGCGTTTCTTGAAGCGTTTCATGCTCCACATGTATTGGCTCGGGTAGGCCCGCACGTAGCGTTCCACCACTTGGCTCATGGCGGCGCACGAAGTTTCGGTGTCGGTGCTGTACATCGCGTCCGGGGCGGCTTCGAGGATGACTTTGTAGCCGGAGCCATCCGGTAGGCGCAGGGCGTGAAGGAAGACGCCGACCGCTTTGCCGCCGGCGAGCATGTTCGGCACGAACTTGCTGGTCAGGGCCTGGGTGGCGAAGAAGGGCACGAAGATACCGGCGGATTCGGCCGGTTCCGGGTCGGCGGGGATGCCCACCTGGCCGCCCTTGCGTACTTCCTTGATGACACTGAGGATGCCTTCCTTGGTCGATGCGGCGACTTTGTTGCCCAGTTGCACGCGCTGTTTGCGCAGCAATTCATCCACCGCCTTGAGCTTGGGCGGACGGTAGAAAATGATCGGTTTGCACTGGCTGCAATAGAAGTGGTTGAGCACTTCCCAGTTGCCCAGGTGGCTGGTGATGCCGACCACGCCTTTGCCGGAGGCCAGCGCTTCTTTCAGCACCTCCAGGCCTTCGACTTCACGTACCAAATCGATGGAACGCTGGGCCGGCCAGATCCAGGCGCAGGCGCTTTCGGTCAGGGACTTGCCGATGTCCTTGAGGCTCTGGCCCACCAGGCGTTCGCGCTCGGCCGGGTCCATCTCGGGAAAACATTTGGCGAGGTTGATCCGCACCACGTCGCGGGAGCGGTTGGGCAGCTTCCACATGAACCAGCCAATGGCCGAGCCCACCGCTTGCACCGCCCGCCAGGGCAGCAACGCAAACAACCGCAGAGCGCCGACCAGCAAGGCGCCTTTCAACTTATCCACAGGTCACTCCTGAATGTATGGGCCGTGTTGCGAGCCGGCTATTCTAACCGCCGTTTACCAACTCGGCGTAGCGGTCGCAATCCTGGGTGTGGTCCATGACCATGCCCGAGGCTTGCATCAAGGCATAGCAAATGGTCGGCCCGACGAAGGTGAACCCGGCTTTTTTCAAGCCTTTGCTCATCGCCAGCGCCTCGGGCGTGATGGCCGGCACTTCGGTGCGGTCCTTGAAATGATTGATGATGGGTTTGTCGCCCACGAACGACCAGAGAAATGCCACCGGGTCTTCCAACGCCAGCCAGGCCTGGGCATTGCGGCGGGCGGCCTTGAGCTTGAGGCGGTTGCGAATGATGCCGGGGTCGAGCATCAGTTCATCGATTTCGGCGTCGCTCATCTGCGCCACCCGCTGCACATCGAAGCCGTACAGCACCTCCCGGTAGTGCTCGCGTTTGCGCAAAACGGTGATCCAGGACAACCCGGCCTGGAACCCTTCGAGCAAAAGCAACTCGAACAAACCCTGCGCATCGCGCAGCGGCGTGCCCCACTCCTGATCGTGATAAGCCATGTACAACGGATCGTCAGAACACCAAAAGCAGCGTGGCATAAGGCTCCAGGGGGCGTGCGCACGAACGAATCGGGTATACTCCCGCTCTTTAAATCGCAGCCCAAGAAACAGGTGAATTTCGTGAGCCAGCCTACGCCAGCCGTGCGTACCTTCCAAGACTTGATCCTCGCCCTCCAGCAATACTGGGCCGAGCAAGGTTGCGTGGTACTTCAGCCCTACGATATGGAAGTAGGCGCCGGCACTTTCCACACTGCCACGTTTCTGCGTGCCATCGGCCCGGAAACCTGGAACGCCGCTTATGTGCAGCCCAGCCGCCGCCCGACTGACGGCCGCTACGGCGAAAACCCGAACCGTCTGCAGCACTACTACCAGTTCCAGGTCGTGCTGAAGCCGAACCCGGAAAACTTCCAGGAGCTGTACCTGGGCTCGCTCAAGCACGTGGGCCTCGACCCGCTGGTGCACGACATTCGTTTCGTCGAAGACAACTGGGAGTCGCCAACCCTGGGCGCCTGGGGCCTGGGCTGGGAAGTCTGGCTCAACGGCATGGAAGTGACCCAGTTCACCTACTTCCAGCAGGCGGGCGGCATCGAGTGCTACCCGGTCACCGGCGAAATCACCTACGGCCTGGAACGCCTGGCCATGTACCTGCAGGGTGTGGACTCGGTCTACGACCTGGTGTGGGCCGACGGTCCGTTCGGCAAGGTGACCTACGGCGACGTGTTCCACCAGAACGAAGTGGAACAGTCGACCTACAACTTCGAACACGCCAACGTCGAGAAGCTGTTCGAGCTGTTCGATTTCTACGAAAGCGAAGCCAAGCGCCTGATCGAGCTGGACCAGCCGCTGCCGTTGCCGAGCTATGAAATGGTGTTGAAGGCGTCCCATACCTTCAACCTGCTGGATGCACGCCGGGCGATTTCCGTGACCGCGCGCCAGCAATACATCCTGCGTGTGCGCACCCTGGCGCGTTCCGTTGCGCAAGCCTACCTGCTGGCCCGTGCCAAGCTGGGCTTCCCGATGGCGACCCCGGACCTGCGTGATGAAGTGTTGGCTAAGCTGGAGGCTGCACAATGAGTGCTCAAGATTTTCTGGTTGAACTGGGCACCGAAGAACTGCCACCCAAAGCCCTGAACACCCTGGCCGATGCGTTCCTGGCCGGTATCGACAAAGGCCTGCAAGCCGCCGGCCTGGGCTACGAAGCCAAACAGGTGTACGCCGCACCGCGCCGCCTGGCCGTGCTGATCACCGCCCTGGCGACCCAGCAGCCAGACCGCAGCATCAACCTCGACGGCCCGCCACGCCAGGCCGCGTTCGATGCCGACGGCAACCCGACCCAAGCCGCCCTGGGCTTCGCCAAGAAGTGCGGCGTGGACCTGAGCGAAATCGACCAGAGCGGCCCGAAGCTGCGCTACAGCCAGAGCATCAAGGGCAAGCCGACCGCCAGCCTGTTGCCGACCATCGTCGAAGACTCCCTCAATGACTTGCCGATCCCCAAGCGCATGCGCTGGGCCGCGCGCAAGGAAGAGTTCGTGCGTCCAACCCAATGGCTGGTGATGTTGCTCGGTGACCAGGTCATCGATTGCACGATCCTGGCCCAGAAGGCCGGTCGCGATTCCCGCGGTCACCGCTTCCATCACCCACAGAGCGTGCGCATCACCTCGCCGGCCAACTACCTGGCCGACCTGCGTGCCGCCTACGTGCTGGCCGACGCCAACGAGCGCCGCGAACTGATCAGCAAGCGCACCGAAGAGCTGGCCACCCTGCAGGAAGGCACCGCCATCGTGCCGGCCAACCTGCTGGACGAAGTGACCGCGTTGGTGGAATGGCCGGTGCCGCTGGTGTGCTCGTTCGAGGAACGTTTCCTTGAAGTGCCGCAGGAAGCGCTGATCACCACCATGCAGGACAACCAGAAGTATTTCTGCCTGCTGGACGCCGAAGGCAAGTTGCTGCCGCGCTTCATCACGGTCGCCAACATCGAAAGCAAGGACCCGCAGCAGATCATCGCCGGTAACGAAAAAGTCGTTCGCCCGCGCCTGACCGATGCCGAGTTCTTCTTCAAGCAAGACAAGAAGCAGTCGCTGGAAAGCTTCAACGAGCGCCTGCGCAACGTGGTGTTCCAGGAAAAACTCGGCAGCGTCTACGACAAGGCCGAGCGCGTGTCGAAACTGGCGGCGTTCATCGCCCCACGCATCGGCGGCGACGCCCAGCGCGCGGCCCGTGCTGGCATCCTGTCCAAGTGCGACCTGTCCACCGAGATGGTCGGTGAGTTCCCGGAGATGCAAGGCGTCGCCGGTTACTACTACGCCCTCAACGATGGCGAGCCGCAAGACGTGGCCCTGGCACTGAACGAGCAGTACATGCCCCGCGGTGCTGGTGCTGAGCTGCCGACCACCCTGACCGGTGCGGCCGTGGCGATCGCTGACAAGCTCGACACCCTGGTCGGCATCTTCGGTATCGGCATGCTGCCCACCGGCAGCAAAGACCCTTATGCCTTGCGTCGTGCGGCGCTGGGCGTGTTGCGGATCCTGATCGACAAGCAGCTGGACCTGGACCTGAACGACGCCGTGGCATTCGCCGTCAATGCGTTCGGCAGCAAGGTCAAGGCTGCCGGCCTGGCCGATGCCGTGCTGGAATTCATCTTCGACCGCCTGCGTGCGCGTTATGAAGACGAAGGTGTCGAAGTCGCGACCTACCTGTCGGTGCGTGCCCTGAAACCAGGTTCGGCCCTGGACTTCGACCAGCGTGTACAAGCGGTGCAAGCGTTCCGTAAATTGCCGGAAGCGGCAGCGCTGGCGTCGGTGAACAAGCGTGTGTCGAACCTGCTGAGCAAGGCCGAGCCTTCCGTCAAAGCCGTTGAAGCACGTTACTTTGATAATGCCGCCGAGTTTTCGCTCAATTCGGCGATTCAACAGGCGTATGCGTCGGTGCAACCGCTCATGGAAAAACGTGATTATGCCGAGGCACTGGCGCGCCTGGCGGCATTGCGCGAGCCGGTCGATGCGTTCTTTGAAGCCGTGATGGTGAATGCGGACAACGAAGACGTTCGCAAGAATCGTTATGCATTGCTGGCACGCCTGCGCAGCCTGTTCCTCAATATTGCCGATATTTCCGTGCTGGGTTGAGGAGCTGCTGTTGAAACTGCTGATTCTCGATCGGGACGGGGTGATCAATCACGACTCCGACGCTTACATCAAATCGGTGGAGGAGTGGTTGCCGCTACCCGGTTCAATCGAAGCCATCGCGCAGTTGAGCAAGGCCGGCTGGACGGTGGCGGTTGCCACCAACCAGTCGGGCATTGCCCGCGGTTATTATGACCTCGCCATGCTCGAAGCCATGCACGAGCACCTGCGTGCATTGGTGGCGGAGCAGGGCGGGGAAGTCGGGCTGATCGTCTATTGCCCGCACGGGCCGGACGAAGGTTGCGATTGCCGCAAGCCCAAGCCGGGCATGTTGAAAACCATTGCCGCGCATTACGGCGTGGCGCTGGCGGGTGTGTGGTTCGCCGGCGACAGCCTCGGTGACCTGGAGGCGGCCAAAGCCGTCGATTGTCAGCCAGTTTTGGTAAAGACCGGGAAAGGCGAGAAGACTCTGGGCAAGACCCTACCGGTGGGCACCTTGATTTTTGACGACTTGGCGGCGATTGCCGCTGAACTTATCCACAATTAGAGCTCCCAAGACAACCTGATCAAGGATTGTTCGGGAAGCGCTTGAACAGGCGGGCATTGCCCGCAACGGTAAATGCCGCTATGTCTATATTGCAGGCCATCAGCGCCTTTCTCTTTTACCTGCTGTTGGGCACCAGTTCCTTGCTGTGGTGTTCCTTGAGTTTTTTTATCGCGCCTTTCTTGCCGTTCAAGGCGCGCTACCGCTTCATCAACGTGTACTGGTGCCGCTGCGCACTGTGGTTGAGCAAGGTGTTCCTGGGCATCAGCTATGAAATCAAAGGTGCCGAGAACGTGCCTGACCGGCCCTGCGTGATCCAGTCCAACCACCAGAGCACCTGGGAAACGTTCTTTCTCTCGGCCTATTTCGAACCGTTGAGCCAAGTGCTCAAGCGTGAACTGTTGTTCGTGCCGTTCTTCGGCTGGGCCATGGCGATGCTGCGCCCGATCGCTATCGATCGCGACAACCCCAAGGCAGCCCTCAAGCAGGTCGCGAAAAAGGGCGACGAACTGCTCAAGGATAACGTTTGGGTGCTGATCTTCCCCGAGGGCACCCGTGTTCCTTATGGAACCGTCGGCAAATTCTCCCGCAGCGGTTCGGCATTGGCCGTGAACGCTGATCTACCCGTGCTGCCGATTGCACACAATGCCGGCAAATTCTGGCCCAAGGCTGGCTGGATCAGGAAACCAGGCGTCATCACTGTGGTGATCGGCGCGCCGATGTATGCCGAAGGCACTGGGCCGCGCGCCATCGCCGAGCTCAATGACCGAGTCCAAGCCTGGAATGAACAGACACAACGGGAAATGGGCTCGCTGCCTCCGACCCCGACAACACCGGCCACCACCGACCAGCTCGCTGTTTGAGATCTGTGGATAACCTGTGTACCGTTTTTTCGAAATCCGTTGTTTTTATGCTGTAGGTCTATGTTTTTAATACATATTTCCTAAACACATAAAACCCGCGGTTAGGTGCATAAGTTTTTTATAGCACCAAAAAATCGCGGCCTTCGGCAGCTCCTACAGCCGAAAGCCGCGATCTTTTTCAATCTTCCAATAACGGGAAACGCAGGCTGAACGTCGTGCCTTTACCCACCACGCTACGGCACTCGATTTTCCCCTCGTGATGGTCAACCACGGCCTTGACCATCGACAGCCCCAAGCCAATTCCATCGACCCCGTGAGCCGAGGAAAACCGTCGGTACTGACTGAACAGGTCGGGTAGTTCTTCGGCGCTGATGCCTTTGCCCTGGTCGGCGACATTGCAGATCAACCAGCCCGGGGTGCAATGAACCTGCAGCGAAATGCAGGCGTCGGGCGCACTGTACTTGATGGCGTTTTCCAGCAGATTGAACAGGGCACGGGTCAGCAACGGTTGATCCGCCCTCACCATCGCCTCTTCATCCTCTATTTCATGAATCAACTGGATGCGTTTTGCCTGGGCGATGGGCAGCGCCTGGTCGAGCACATCCAGCACCAGCATGGCGAACAGCGTCGGCTGGAATTGATACGCCTCGGATTCGGCCTTGGCCAATTGCACGAAGCCCTCGGTCAGGTCCAGGGCGCGACGTACCTGGCGCTCGATCTGGTCGAACAGCGGATTATCCCCACCGACCTGATGCCGCTGCACATCGAGCAATGCAAGGATCGCCGAGTGCGGGGCGCGCAAGTCGTGGGAGAGAAAACGCAGCATGACGCTGCGCTGTTCTTCAGCCTCACGTTCGGCACTCAGGTCCGTGAGGCTCAACAACCAGCCAATCGGCGCATCGCCATCAACCGGCAATAACGCCGCCCGTTCCAGGCGCAAGCTGCGCTCGCGAATGTCGCGAAACTCCACCAAGGGCAATGTGGATAACCGATGATGCGCCCCATGCTCCAACCCTGGATAACCCAATTGCCCGAGATGCTCCAGCACGTCGCCGCCCGCCAGGCCATAGCCGAACAGCTCGCGCGCCTTGCGATTGCCAAGCAACAGCTTGCCTTGAGGATCACTGATCATGGTCGCCACCGGCAGGTATTCCAGGCCGTCGGCAATGAAGCGCCGGGTGTCGCGGGTTCGACTCATGGCTTGTTCCAGGGCCATGATCTGACCCTGCAAGCGGTCGCTGCCGGTGTAGGAGGCGCGGCGACGCTCCGGGAAAACCTTGGGCTCCGCGTCCAGGCGTGCCAGCTCCCAGCCGAAATAGGCCAGCACCACGCTCAGGCGCCGCCAATTCCAGATCAGGTAGCCGAACAGCATGCCCAGCACACTTGCCATGGGCGACCACCACCAGCCTCGCGCGCCCAGCACTGCACTGATCAACAGGGCCAGGCTCATGCCGCCCACTGTTGTCCACAAGGCCAGGCGCGGGCGCAACAGCAGCAAGCCCAATACACAGGCCACCAGACACACCGACAACAACACAGCGCCTGGATGGTTACCCGTCGATTGGCTGCTCAATGACAGCAAGGCCGTCAGCGGCAACAGCAACAAACTTATCCACAACCACTCCCGCACCAACTGACGAAACAACCGCTGGACCTGGGTTGGCTCACGACTTTCACGGCGACGCTGGTTACTCATAGGCCTCCTGGCCAACCTCAAGCACTGGGGATTTCTTTACGGGCCTGCAAAGCCCGTGACTATAACGGGACTCGATGGGTGACGCGCTGCTGCCTTTCCCTCTGTGCCGCGAGCCGGTATTGTCGCAGCCAGCGACAGGTCAATGACAACGAATCAGCCACCGGCTGCGTTTCATTGCCACCTGAAGATGTCCGTTACTCTCGAGATCAAGGAATCGCATTCCATGCGTGTCGCCATACTGGACGATGAACCGGCCGAGCTACGCCGGGTAGAACAGACCCTGCAACAAATCCCCGGCAGGGGCGAGCAAGCCTGGACCCTGCACAGCTTTGAGCGAGGCGAGGACTTGTTGCGGCAACTGCGCCGGGAAACCTTCGACCTGTTGATCCTCGACTGGCAACTGCCGGACATCAGCGGGCTTTCATTGCTGCGCTGGACCCGCGAGCACATGGATTCGCCACCGGCCGCCATCATGCTGACCAGCCGCGACGGCGAACACGACATCGTCCAGGCCCTCAACGCCGGTGCTGACGACTATGTGAGCAAACCCTTCCGACCCAACGAGCTCAAGGCCCGGGTCACCGCTGTGTTGCGCCGTCACAACCTGCAACGCGCGCCCGCCAGCGACGTGCTGGTGTTCAACGACCTGGCGTTCGACGACGCCGAGCTGACCATTACCCGCGCCGGCATACCCATCAGCCTGACCGAGCGAGAATACCGCCTGGCCCGGTGCCTGTTCGCCAACCTGGGCCGGCCGCTGTCTCGGGAGTATTTCTATGAACGCTTCTGGACCCACGAGGAAATGACCTCGTCCCGCCCGCTCGACACCCACATCTATCGCCTGCGCAACAAGCTCGGCCTGACGGCAGACCGGGGTTGGCAATTGCTGACGATTTATGGGTATGGGTATCGGTTGGAGAGTGTGACGGCGGGGAGCGAAGCGTCTGTCGCGAGTTAGTTATTTGATTACATCCGTGGCGAGGGGATAAATCCCCTCGCCACAATGGATATCAACCGATCGTCTGCACCAGGCTTCCTGCCTTTGCGATCCGGCGGCGCTGTATCAGCAAACCGGACACCACCACCAAAACACTCAGCAGCCCCGTCGCCAGGATCTCCACACGATGGGCTTCCTGGAACAGCATGATGGTCAAGGCCCCGACGATGAAGACAATCACCGCGTAGGTCAGGCCGGGGAACAGCCACATGCTGAAGGCGACTTTTTCACCACGCGCCATGCGTTGTTTGCGCATGCGCAGCTGCGAAATCGCGATGACCAGGTACACCAGCAACGCAATGGCGCCGGAGCTGGCCAGGAGGAAATCAAACACAGCAGCCGGCGCCACGTAGTTGGCGAATACCGCCAGGAAGGCCGCCCCGGTCGACAGCATCACCGCCCAGTAAGGTGTACCGCTCTTGTTGGTGCGCTGGGAAACGGCCGGCGCATCACCACGCTTGCCCAACGAGAACATCATCCGCGAAGCCGTATACAGCGCCGAGTTCAGGCAGCTCGTAACTGCCACCAGAACGACGATATCGACGATCAGTTTGGCATTGGGGATGCCCATGCGCTCCAACACCGTCTGGTAGGAACCGACGCTGGCCAGGAGCGGATCGTTCCACGGCACCAGGGCGACAACGATGAAGATGGACACAAGATAGAACAAGCCAATCCGCCAGATAACCGAGTTGGTCGCCTTGGAAATCTGCTGGCCAGGGTTCTTCGATTCGGCCGCCGCGATGGTCACAATCTCGGTGCCCATGAACGAAAACATGGTGGTCAGGATTGCCCCCAACACCGCGCCCATACCGTTGGGCAGGAAGCCCTGGGTGTCGAACAGGTGCGAAACACCGCTGACCTGGCTGGTGGGCAGCACGCCGAAGATCGCCATCACACCAAGACCGATGAAGCCAATGATCGCCACTACCTTGACCAAGGCGAACCAGAATTCAAATTCCCCGTAATTCTTCACGCTGAACAGGTTGGTGACCGTCAGCAGCAGGGTGATGACCAAGGTGAAGGCCCAGATCGCCACGTTCGGAAACCAGGCATGCAGGATAGTCGCGGCGGCGTTGGCCTCCAGCGGAATCACCAGCACCCAGAACCACCAGTAGAGCCAGCCGATGGTGAAACCGGCCCAATGACCAATCGCACGGTCAGCATAGGTGGAGAAGGAACCGGTGTCGGGCGAGGCCACCGCCATTTCGCCCAGCATCCGCATCACCAGCACCACCAGGGCACCCGCGGCAGCGTAAGCCAGCAGCACGGCTGGACCGGCCGCCGCGATGGCGTGGCCGGAGCCAACGAAAAGGCCAGCGCCGATGACGCCGGCGATGGATAGCATCGTCACATGCCGGGGTTTGAGCCCTTGCTCCAGATGATTGGAAGTTTGCGTACCGCTCATTGAGACTACCCTTGGTGTTGGATTTATTCGTGTCACCTCGTACCCACCGCTCCCCTGTCAATTTAAAGAAACGATGTGTAATTTATTCAACACGCAAGTTCTGCGCCAGAAAATCTGAGGCCCCGTTATCCGGGGCTCTCACTCAATTCCTAACCTATTGAGCGTGAAGGCTTTGTGCCAAGGTGTTACCGAGTTACCCCGTTTTTTATCCACAGGCCTGAAAAGGGTGCACGTTTTTCAAACGTAAAAAAAAGCCAACGCATAAGCGTTGGCTTTTTTTTGGAGCGGTGCTGCTGAAGGGATCAGAAATCCAGGTTGGATACCGCCAGCGCATTGCTCTCGATGAAGTCACGACGAGGCTCGACCGCATCACCCATCAGGGTGTTGAAGATCTGGTCCGCGCCAATGGCGTCTTCGATGGTGACTTTCAGCATCCGGCGCGAGCCTGGGTCCATGGTGGTTTCCCACAGCTGATCCGGGTTCATCTCACCCAGACCTTTGTATCGCTGGATGGTGTGGCGCTTGGTGCTTTCGGCCATCAGCCATTCAAGGGCTTCCTTGAACTCGGTCACGGCTTTCTTGCGCTCACCCCGTTGGATGTACGCACCGTCGTCCAGCAGCGTGCTCAGTTGCGCGCCGAGGGATACGACGGTCTTGTAGTCGTTGCTGCCGAAGAAGTCGCGGTTGAAGGTGACGTAGTTCGACAGGCCGTGGGAGATCAGCTCGACCTCCGGCAGCCAGACGTTACGTTCACGGTCTTCACGCAGGCTGGCTTTGTAGACCAGGCCGGATTTTTCCACGGTGCGCAGGCGTACTTCGTACTGGGCCAGCCAATCCTGCATCGCTGCGTGATCGGACAGTTGCTCCAGGCTTACGGCGGGCAGGTAGATGAAGTGCTCGGTCAGTTCCTGTGGGTACAGGCGCGACAGACGCTTGAGGGTCTTCATCACCAGGCGGAAGTCATTCACCAGGCGCTCGAGGGCTTCACCGGAAATGCCTGGGGCATCTTCGTTCAGGTGCAGGCTCGCGTCTTCCAGGGCCGACTGCGTCATGTACTCTTCCATGGCGTCGTCGTCTTTGATGTATTGCTCTTGCTTGCCTTTCTTGACCTTGTACAGCGGCGGCTGGGCGATGTAGATGTAGCCGCGCTCGATCAGCTCCGGCAACTGACGGAAGAAGAACGTCAGCAGCAGGGTACGGATGTGCGAACCGTCGACGTCAGCATCGGTCATGATGATGATGTTGTGATAGCGCAGCTTGTCGATGTTGTACTCTTCGCGGCCAATGCCGCAGCCCAACGCCGTGATCAAGGTGCCGACTTCCTGGGAGGAAATCATCTTGTCGAAGCGCGCCTTCTCGACGTTGAGAATCTTGCCCTTGAGCGGCAGGATGGCCTGGGTACGGCGGTTGCGGCCCTGCTTGGCGGAACCGCCAGCAGAGTCACCTTCCACCAGGTACAGCTCGGACAGGGCAGGGTCCTTTTCCTGGCAGTCAGCCAGTTTGCCCGGCAGGCCGGCGATGTCCAGCGCGCCTTTGCGGCGGGTCATCTCACGGGCCTTGCGCGCCGCTTCACGGGCACGAGCGGCGTCGATCATCTTGCCGACCACCAGCTTGGCTTCGTTCGGGTTTTCCAGCAGGAAGTCGGAGAAGTACTTGCCCATCTCCTGTTCGACCGCGGTCTTCACTTCGGAAGACACCAACTTGTCCTTGGTCTGGGAGCTGAACTTCGGATCCGGCACTTTCACCGAGATGATCGCGGTCAGGCCTTCACGGGCATCGTCACCGGTGGTGGCGACTTTGTGCTTCTTCGCCAGGCCTTCCTGTTCGATGTAGGTGTTCAGGTTGCGGGTCAGCGCCGAACGGAAGCCCACCAGGTGAGTACCGCCGTCGCGCTGCGGGATGTTGTTGGTGAAGCACAACAGGTTCTCGTTGAAGCTGTCGTTCCACTGCAGGGCGATTTCCACGCCGATGCCGTCTTCACGCTGGACGTTGAAGTGGAACACCTGGTTGACCGGGGTCTTGTTGGTGTTCAGGTACTCAACGAACGCACGCAGGCCACCTTCGTACTTGAACAGCTCTTCCTTGCCACTGCGCTCGTCCTTGAGGACGATGCCGACACCGGAGTTGAGGAAGGACAGTTCACGAATCCTCTTGGCCAGGATGTCCCAGCTGAAGTGGATGTTCTTGAAGGTTTCGCTCGAGGCCTTGAAGTGAATCTGGGTGCCGGTGCTTTCGCTGTCGCCAACGATCGCCATGGGTGCCTGGGGCACGCCGTGGATGTAGGTCTGCTCCCAGATCTTGCCGCTGCGGCGAACGGTCAGGACCAGCTCTTCCGACAGTGCGTTCACTACCGAAACACCTACGCCGTGCAGGCCGCCAGAGACCTTGTAGGAGTTGTCGTCGAACTTACCGCCTGCGTGGAGGACGGTCATGATGACCTCGGCGGCGGAAACGCCTTCCTCTTTATGCACGTCTACCGGGATGCCACGGCCGTTGTCGCGAACGGTGATGGACTCATCCGGGTGGATGATGATGCTGATGTCGTCGCAATGGCCGGCGAGGGCTTCGTCGATGGAGTTGTCGACCACCTCGAACACCATGTGGTGCAGGCCGCTACCATCGTCGGTGTCACCAATGTACATACCGGGACGTTTGCGTACGGCATCCAGGCCTTTCAGCACTTTAATGCTCGTTGAGTCGTACGTATTTTCTTCGCTCAATGCCTTCACTCCCGATGGTCGTGGGTCTGGGTGATACGGCCCTGTTCCACGTGGAACAGAGCGACTGGCGTTTCCGTCTGCCAGCCTTCCCTCAATAATTCGTGATCTACACAGGTGATGAAAACCTGGCAGCGTAAGTCTTCCAGCAAGCGGCATAGTGCGCGGCGGTGGGCTTCGTCCAGCTCGGACGGCAAGTCATCCACCAGATAAATACACTGACCGCGGCGGGCCTGGCTGACCAGATGCCCCTGGGCTATGCGCAAGGCACACACCACCAACTTCTGCTGCCCCCGGGACAAGATGTCCGCGGCGTTATGTGCGCCCAATCTGAGACGCAAGTCAGCACGTTGTGGTCCGGCCTGGGTATGGCCCATCTGCTGGTCGCGCTGCAGCGAGCCAGCCAACACGGTGCTCAGTTCCCGGTCCTTGTCCCAGCCTCGGTAATAGCTGAGCGTCAGGCCCTCAAGCTCAACCAGTTCGCTCAAGGTCTGCTCGAAGACCGGTTTCAAGGCTTTGATGTAAGCGCGGCGGTATTCATCGATTTCAGCGCTGGCCTGGCACAGTTCCCTGTCCCAAACCGCTTGCGAAACGGCGTCAAGTGTACCATGTCGCAGCCAAGAGTTTCGCTGGCGCAGCGCCTTCTGCAGGCGTTGCCAAGTGGTCATGAAGCGCGGTTCCACGTGGAACACGCCCCAGTCGAGAAATTGCCGGCGAATCTTCGGTGCGCCCTCCAGCAGACGGAAGCTGTCCGGGTTGATCAACTGCAATGGCAGGATCTCTGCCAGCTGAGCAGCGCTGCGAGCGTTCTGCCCATCGATGCGGATCTGGAACTCGCCTTGCCTGTCCCGCGATATCCCCAGGGCGCTATGGCCACCTTCAGCCAGTTCCACCTGCCCGAACACCGTGCATGCCAGTTGATCGTACTGGATGACCGGTAACAGGCGGGTGCTGCGAAACGAACGGGCAAGCCCTAGCAGGTGCACGGCTTCCAGGACGCTGGTTTTGCCGCTGCCGTTGGCGCCGTAAAGGATATTGATGCGGGGGGAAGGGGAGAAGGTCACCGGGTGCAGATTGCGCACCGCGGTGACCGAGACGCGACTTAAGGACATCTAGCTGGTTACAGACGCATCGGCATGACAACGTAAGCCGAATCGTCGTTATCGGACTCCTGCACCAGCGCACTGCTGTTGGAGTCGGACAGGATCAGACGCACTTGCTCGGTGGTCATCACGCCCAGCACGTCGAGCAGGTAGCTGACGTTGAAGCCGATTTCCAGGGAGCCGCCGTTGTACTCAACGCCTACTTCTTCTTCCGCTTCTTCCTGCTCCGGGTTGTTCGCCTGGATCTTCAGCTGACCATTGGCCAGTTGCAGGCGGATGCCACGGTACTTCTCGTTGGACAGGATCGCGGTACGGCTGAAAGCTTCGCGCAGCGCCTGGCGATCGCCCAGGACCAGCTTGTCGCCACCTTTTGGTAGCACGCGCTCGTAGTCAGGGAACTTGCCGTCCACCAGCTTCGACGTGAAGGTGAACTCGCCAGTGGTGGCGCGGATGTGGTGCTGGCCCAGCACGATGCTGACGTTGCCGTCCGGCTCGGTCAGCAGGCGGGCCAACTCCAGGATACCTTTGCGCGGCACGATCACCTGGTGGCGATCCGGCTGACCGATATCGGCCTGCATCGAGCACATGGCCAGGCGGTGGCCGTCGGTGGCGACGGCGCGGATGACGCCGGCCGACACTTCCAGGAGCATGCCGTTGAGGTAATAACGCACGTCCTGCTGGGCCATGGCGAAACTGGTGCGTTCGATCAGGCGACGCAATTTGCTCTGGTCCAGGCTGCAGGTCAGCGAACCCGGGCCTTCTTCAACGGTCGGGAAATCGTTGGCTGGCAGCGTGGACAAGGTGAAGCGGCTGCGGCCGGCCTTGACCACGAGCTTTTGCTCATCGACCTTGATGTCGATCAGCGCGTCGTTGGGCAGGCTCTTGCAGATGTCCATCAGCTTGCGCGCCGGCACGGTGATGGAACCCGGATCGGCCGGTTCTTCAAGTTGCACACGACCGACCAGCTCGACTTCCAGGTCGGTACCGGTCAGCGACAATTGCTGGCCTTCGACAACCAGCAGCACGTTGGAAAGTACCGGCAAGGTCTGGCGGCGTTCGACGACGCCTGCGACCAGTTGCAGGGGTTTCAACAGGGCTTCGCGTTGAATGGTGAAATGCATGGTCTAGTCCCTTGCCTTAATAAGCTGCGCTGGTGGTCATCAAGTGGTCAGTGTACGCAGCAGGTTCTTGTAGTCCTCGCGGATGTCCGCGTCGGATTCCTTAAGTTCGTTGATCTTGCGGCAGGCGTGCAGCACGGTGGTATGGTCGCGTCCGCCAAACACATCGCCGATTTCCGGCAGGCTGTGGTTGGTCAATTCCTTGGACAAGGCCATGGCCACCTGACGCGGACGTGCTACCGAACGCGAACGGCGTTTGGACAGCAGGTCGGAAATCTTGATTTTGTAGTATTCCGCAACGGTTCGCTGAATGTTATCCACAGAAACCAGTTTGTCCTGAAGCGCCAACAGGTCCTTCAAGGATTCGCGAATCAACTCGATGGTGATGTCACGGCCCATGAAGTGCGAGTGAGCGATCACCCGCTTGAGGGCACCTTCGAGCTCACGCACGTTGGAGCGGATACGCTGGGCGATGAAGAACGCGGCATCGTGAGGCAGCTCGACCTTGGCCTGGTCGGCTTTCTTCATCAGGATCGCGACCCGGGTTTCCAGCTCGGGCGGCTCGACGGCCACCGTCAGGCCCCAGCCGAAACGCGACTTTAGGCGCTCTTCAAGGCCTTCGATTTCTTTCGGGTAGCGGTCACTGGTGAGAATGACCTGCTGCCCGCCTTCAAGCAATGCGTTGAAGGTGTGGAAAAACTCTTCCTGGGAACGTTCCTTGCGGGCGAAGAACTGAATATCGTCGATCAGCAAAGCGTCCACCGAACGGTAGAAACGCTTGAACTCGTTGATCGCGTTCAGTTGCAGCGCCTTGACCATGTCGGCCACGAAACGCTCGGAATGCAGGTACACGACCTTGGCATTCGGGTTCTTCTTTAATAGGTGGTTGCCCACCGCATGCATCAAGTGGGTCTTACCCAAGCCTACGCCGCCATAAAGGAACAGCGGGTTGTAGCCATGCTTGGGGTTGTCCGCGACCTGCCAGGCCGCAGCGCGAGCCAGTTGGTTGGATTTACCTTCGACGAAATTCTCGAAGGTAAAGGTCCGGTTCAGGTAGCTGGTGTGCTTGAGCGCACCTTCGACCTGGACGGTGCGCTGTTCGGCACGCACCGGAGCCTGCTGGGAGCTGGCACCGGCCATCGGGTCGAAGCTGTCCCGGGAGGGCTCTTCGCTGACCTCGGCGACCTTTTGTGCGTTGCGTTTGCTCGGGGCAGGCGCGGGTGCCGGGGCAGTATGGTTGTTAACCGGTGCCGTTGCAGCCTGCTGGGCCTGTGACGCTGCGGCGGCCAGCGGCGCGTTGGGTGCGGCGCGCGGTGCCGAGCTGCGCTTGCTGCCTATTAATAAGGACAACGCAGGCGCCATGCCATTGCCATGCTCGTCGAGCAGTTCCATGACCCGGCCCAGGTACTTTTCGTTGACCCAGTCGAGAACGAAACGGTTCGGTGCATAGACACGCAACTCGTCGCCTTCGGCTTCGACCTGTAGTGGACGGATCCAAGTGTTGAATTGTTGGGCAGGCAGCTCATCGCGCAAAAGCTCCACGCACTGCTGCCAAAGTTCCACTGACACGGATATCCCCTAAGTTGAAAGCCGGTGAGGCAAAAACAAGCGGCCATTGTAGCGAGCAGACGCCCACTTATCCACATGCAGCTTGCTGATCGCCCATGATTTATCAATGCGTTAACCGCAAGAAAGACGACGGGCGGTCAGTGGATAAGCTCTGTGGATAACCGGGCCTGAGGTCGTTGCACAAGTGGGGGCGAAAGTCGGTGGATAACCGCCCTGTGGATAACATGGCATTCCACACACAGCTTATCCGACAGCGCAGCACAGGCTGGCCACTGCTTTCCCCTGTAGTTGTCATTCTCTGTACATGGCGGATTACAAGGCCTACGCATGGTTATCCACAGACAGGTGGCGGCCTTGCTTTTATAAGCTTTACAGAAAAGCCTTAAATAATTCCCTTCTTTATTTCTATATCTAGCGTCGTGTGATGAATCCGCCCAAGCGTCCGGATATCTATTTAAAGGAAACGCTGGTTGGAAATTGACCTAGAGGCTTGCTTTCTCTAGAATCCCCGGTCTCTTAAAACGGGGGCCATTCCGGCCCGTTGTGGACGAACCAGGTAACACGACATGAAACGTACTTTCCAACCAAGCACTATCAAACGCGCTCGTACCCACGGTTTCCGTGCTCGCATGGCTACCAAGAACGGTCGTGCCGTCCTGTCGCGTCGTCGCGCCAAAGGTCGTGCGCGTCTGGCAGTTTGATAATCCGGCACTGGAGGTGAGTCAGGACTTCAGTCGGGAAAAGCGTCTGCTTACACCCCGGCATTTCAAGGCAGTCTTTGACTCCCCTACCGGCAAGGTTCCGGGGAAAAATCTCCTGCTCCTTGCGCGCAGTAACGATCTCGATCACCCCCGACTAGGGCTGGTTATCGGGAAAAAGAGCGTCAAGCTCTCTGTTCAGCGCAATCGCCTCAAACGTCTGATGCGCGAATCGTTTCGCCTGAACCAGGATTCACTGGTTGGATGGGACATTGTTATCGTCGCGCGCAAAGGTTTGGGTGACGTAGAAAACCCCGAATTGATTCAGCATTTCGGCAAGCTCTGGAAGCGTCTGGCCCGCAACAAGCCAGTACCAGCAGTCAACACCGAAACTGTAGGGGTAGACAGTCCCGATGCGTAAACTGGCACTCGTTCCGATCCAGTTTTACCGCTATGCCATTAGTCCTTTGATGGCCAGTCACTGTCGTTTCTACCCCAGTTGTTCCTGCTACGCGTACGAAGCCATAGAAAATCATGGCCTACTGCGCGGTGGCTGGCTGACCTTTCGTCGTTTAGGTCGCTGTCATCCGTGGAATCCCGGCGGTTATGACCCGGTTCCGCCTATCCCTACCTCCCGTTCTTCTTCGATGGCCGAGTAATCATGGATATCAAACGCACGATCCTGATCGTCGCCCTGGCAATCGTGTCCTACGTCATGGTCCTTAAATGGAACCAGGACTATGGCCAGGCTGCCCTGCCGACTCAGAATGTTGCAGCCAGCAATACCGCACCGAGCCTGCCGGATGCCCCAGTTGGCAACAATGCTGCCAGCAATGACGACATCCCGCGCGCGGCAAGCGATACCAGCGCTCCCGCCGAAGCCCCCGTGGCCGTAAGCAAAGATCTCATCCAGATCAAGACGGACGTGCTCGAGCTGGCAATCGATCCACAAGGTGGTGACGTCGCCCAGCTGAAGCTGCCGCTGTATCCGCGTCGCCAGGATCATCCGGAAATCCCGTTCCAGTTGTTCGACAACGGTAACGAGCGCACCTATCTGGCCCAAAGTGGCCTGATCGGTACCAACGGCCCGGATTCGAGCCCGGCCGGTCGCCCGGTCTACTCCGCCGAGAAGAAGACTTATCAACTGGCTGACGGTCAGGACCAACTGGTCGTGGACCTGAAGTTCAGCAAGGATGGCGTCAACTACATCAAGCGTTTCACCTTGAAACGTGGCTTGTATGACGTAACCGTCTCTTACCTGATCGACAACCAGAGCGCACAGCCCTGGTCCGGTGCGATGTTCGCGCAATTGAAGCGTGACGCCAGCTCCGATCCGTCTTCGAGCACTGCCACCGGCACCGCGACTTACCTGGGCGCCGCCCTGTGGACAAGTTCGGAGCCGTACAAGAAAGTCTCCATGAAGGACATGGACAAGGGCCCGCTCAAGGAAACCGTCCAAGGTGGCTGGGTTGCCTGGCTGCAGCACTACTTTGTAACAGCCTGGATCCCGCAGAAAGGCGACAGCAACGTCGTCCAGACGCGTAAAGACAGCAAAGGCAACTTCATCATCGGCTACACCGGCCCGACATTGACTGCCGCACCAGGTGCGAAAGCCGAAACCAGCGCCATTCTGTATGCCGGCCCTAAAAGCCAGGCCGTGCTGAAAGAGTTGTCCCCAGGCCTGGAACTGACCGTGGACTACGGTTTCCTGTGGTTCATTGCCCAGCCGATCTTCTGGCTGCTGCAACATATCCACAGCATCGTCGGTAACTGGGGCTGGTCGATCATTTTCCTGACCATGCTGATCAAGGGTCTGTTCTTCCCATTGTCGGCCGCCAGCTACAAATCCATGGCTCGCATGCGCGCTGTGGCGCCGAAACTGGCCGCGCTGAAAGAGCAACATGGCGATGACCGGCAGAAAATGTCCCAGGCCATGATGGAGTTGTACAAGAAAGAGAAGATCAACCCGCTGGGTGGATGCTTGCCGATTCTTGTACAGATGCCCGTGTTCCTGTCGCTGTACTGGGTCTTGCTGGAAAGCGTGGAGATGCGTCAGGCACCGTTCATGCTGTGGATTACCGACCTGTCGATCAAGGATCCGTTCTTCATCCTGCCGATCATCATGGGTGCGACCATGTTCATCCAGCAGCAGCTGAACCCAACGCCTCCGGATCCGATGCAGGCGAAGGTCATGAAAATGATGCCAATCATCTTCACCTTCTTCTTCCTGTGGTTCCCGGCTGGTCTTGTGCTGTACTGGGTTGTGAACAACGTGTTGTCCATCACTCAGCAGTGGTACATCACGCGTAAGATCGAAGCGGCTACGAAAAAAGCCGAGGCGTAACTTGCTCTGTGGATAACCACACAAAACGCCCCCTAGTGGGGCGTTTTGCTATCTGTCACTTTTGTCTGGATACCGGTTTATGAGCGCTCCGCGTGAAACCATCGCCGCCGTTGCCACCGCCCAAGGTCGCGGCGGTGTCGGCATCGTCCGTATTTCGGGGCCCTTGGCCAGTGTCGCGGCCAAGGCTATCAGCGGTCGTGAACTCAAACCGCGGTTTGCTCATTACGGCCCGTTTTTCAGTGATGACCAGCAGGTCCTCGACGAGGGGCTGGCGTTATATTTCCCGGGGCCGAATTCGTTCACCGGCGAAGACGTACTGGAACTGCAAGGGCATGGCGGCCCCATCGTGCTGGACATGCTGCTCAAGCGTTGCCTGGAACTGGGCTGTCGCCTGGCCCGGCCGGGTGAGTTCAGTGAACGGGCATTCCTCAACGACAAGCTCGACCTGGCCCAGGCCGAGGCGATCGCCGATTTGATCGAAGCCAGTTCGGCACAAGCGGCACGCAACGCATTGCGGTCCTTGCAGGGTGCGTTTTCCCTGCGTGTGCATAACCTCACCGAACAATTGATTGGCCTGCGGATTTACGTCGAGGCGGCGATTGATTTCCCGGAAGAGGAAATCGACTTCCTGGCCGATGGTCACGTGCTGAGCATGCTGGATAAAGTGCGCGATGAGTTATCCACAGTACTGCGCGAAGCCGGGCAGGGCGCCTTGCTGCGCGATGGGATGACCGTGGTGATCGCTGGGCGGCCGAATGCCGGCAAGTCGAGCCTGTTGAATGCCCTGGCCGGGCGCGAGGCGGCGATTGTCACCGAGATCGCCGGCACCACCCGGGACATATTGCGTGAACATATCCACATCGATGGCATGCCACTGCACGTAGTGGATACCGCAGGTTTGCGCGACACTGATGACCAGGTGGAAAAAATCGGCGTTGAGCGGGCGCTCAAGGCCATCGGTGAAGCCGATCGGGTCCTGCTGGTGGTGGATGCCACCGCACCGGAAGCGGACGATCCATTTGCCTTGTGGCCTGAATTCCTCGAAGTCCGCCCGGATCCAGCGAAAGTCACCTTGATCCGCAACAAGGCCGACCTGACCGGGGAAGCAATTGTCCTTGAGGTCAGCAACGACGGCCATGTGACCATCAGCCTGAGCGCGAAGGCGGCGGGTGAAGGCCTGGAGTTGCTGCGTGAACACCTCAAGGCCTGCATGGGCTATGAGCAGACCTCGGAAAGCAGCTTCAGCGCCCGCCGGCGGCATCTTGAAGCCTTGCGCCATGCCAGCGCCGCCCTGGAACACGGTCGTGCGCAGCTGACCTTGGCGGGGGCGGGTGAGTTGTTGGCCGAAGACCTTCGCCAGGCCCAACATTCCCTTGGGGAAATTACCGGCGCCTTCAGCTCCGATGACCTGTTGGGGCGGATCTTTTCCAGCTTCTGCATCGGTAAATAACCCCGACTTTCAAACCGGGTTTGTCCTCGAAGCCTCTCGAGTCCAACACAAACCCGGTTCCTCCCCTCTATTTTTGAAACGATTGCCCTTGATGGCGGCTTGCCTGTGGACGCTGCGACGGTCCATTGCGGCGGTTTTCTGTGGATTAAGCCCTGTGAATAACTGCCATTGAGGTCGGTTGATAAACCCCCTTCAAAACTGAAGATAACCGCCTCTGTGGATAACAGGCCCATTCATCCACAGGCTTACACCGGTTATCCAAGCCCCTCATTGCCACCTGATCACAGGGTTTTGAATCTCTGTACACACTGTAAATAAAGGCCTGTGTAACGTTATCCACAGATAAGTGGCTCAGTAAGAATAAACATAAAAACAAAGGTTTTATAAATTTCTTTCTTTTTAATTTCTTTAACCGCGACTTTTCCACAGCTGGTTAAATTTTGTGCAAAGGGTTCTTTAGGAAAGGGGAAGTCCCTATACTTGCCGACCTGGCTCGAAAAACGCTCTGGCCAGGCTCAAGACCTATTTCCGAATTACCTGAATTAAGCAGGCACGAGGTGCGTGGTGGATTTCCCTTCCCGTTTTGAAGTGATCGTCATCGGCGGCGGTCATGCCGGTACCGAGGCAGCACTTGCATCAGCACGCATGGGGGCAAAAACCCTGTTGCTGACGCATAACGTGGAAACCCTCGGTGCCATGAGTTGCAACCCTGCCATTGGTGGGATCGGCAAAAGCCACCTGGTCAAGGAAATCGATGCCCTAGGCGGCGCGATGGCCATGGCCACCGATAAGGGTGGTATCCAGTTTCGCGTATTGAACAGCCGCAAAGGCCCAGCCGTGCGCGCTACTCGCGCCCAGGCCGACCGAGTCCTGTACAAGGCCGCTGTCCGTGAAATCCTGGAAAACCAGCCGAACCTGTGGATATTTCAACAAGCGGCCGATGACCTGATCGTCGAGCAGGACCAGGTACGCGGTGTCGTCACGCAAATGGGCCTGCGGTTCTTCGCCGATTCCGTGGTGTTGACCACCGGGACCTTCCTTGGCGGACTTATCCACATCGGTTTACAGAATTTTTCCGGCGGTCGCGCCGGTGATCCGCCGTCGATTGCTCTGGCTCGCCGTCTGCGTGAGTTGCCATTGCGTGTCGGGCGCCTGAAAACCGGTACGCCACCTCGCATCGACGGCAAGTCCGTGGATTTCTCGGTGATGACCGAGCAGCCTGGCGATACGCCGATCCCGGTGATGTCGTTCATGGGCAACAAGGAACAGCATCCACGGCAAGTCAGTTGCTGGATCACCCACACCAACGCCCGCACCCACGAAATCATCGCGGCGAACCTCGATCGTTCGCCGATGTATTCCGCTGCCGGTGAAATCGAAGGTGTCGGCCCGCGCTATTGCCCGTCGATCGAAGACAAGATCCATCGCTTTGCCGACAAGGAAAGCCATCAGGTGTTCATCGAACCGGAAGGTTTGACCACCCATGAGTTGTATCCGAACGGGATATCCACAAGTCTGCCGTTCGACGTGCAATTGCAGATCGTGCAATCGATCCGTGGCATGGAGAACGCGCACATCGTGCGTCCGGGTTATGCGATCGAGTACGACTACTTCGATCCGCGTGATCTGAAGTACAGCCTGGAAACCAAAGCTATCGGCGGTCTGTTCTTCGCCGGGCAGATCAACGGCACCACCGGCTACGAAGAAGCGGGTGCCCAGGGTTTGCTCGCCGGAGCCAACGCCGCACTGCTCGCCAAGGGCAAAGAAGCCTGGTGCCCGCGTCGTGACGAGGCGTACATCGGTGTGCTGGTGGATGACCTGATTACCCTGGGCACCCAGGAACCGTATCGGATGTTCACATCCCGCGCCGAATACCGCCTGATCCTGCGTGAAGACAACGCCGACCTGCGCTTGACCGAGAAAGGTCGCGAACTGGGGTTGGTGGACGACGTGCGTTGGGCCGCGTTCTGCAAGAAACGCGAGTGCATCGAGCTGGAAGAGCAGCGCCTGAAAAGCACCTGGGTTCGTCCCGGTACCGAGCAGGGCGATGCCATTGCTGCGAAATTCGGCACGCCACTGACCCACGAATACAACCTGTTGAACCTCTTGAGCCGTCCGGAAATCGATTATGCCGGGCTGGTGGAAGTGACCGGCCAGGGTGCGGAAGATCCGCAAGTGGCCGAACAGGTCGAGATCAAGACCAAATACGCCGGTTACATCGACCGCCAGCAAGACGAAATCGCCCGTCTGCGCGCCAGTGAAGACACCAAGCTGCCTGTGGATATCGATTACACCGGCATTTCCGGGCTGTCGAAAGAAATCCAGAGCAAGCTCGGTGCGACCCGTCCAGAAACCCTGGGCCAGGCCTCGCGTATTCCAGGCGTTACGCCAGCGGCGATTTCCCTGTTGATGATTCATTTGAAAAAACGCGGCGCCGGCCGCCAGTTGGAGCAAAGCGCTTGAGTTCGATGGTCACCTCGCAACACGCTGAAGAGTTATCCACAGGTGCCCGTCAGCTCGGCGTCAACTTGACCGAAGCCCAGCACGCGCAATTGCTGGGTTATCTGGCGTTGTTGATCAAATGGAACAAGGCCTACAACCTGACCGCCGTGCGCGATCCGGATGAAATGGTCTCGCGCCATTTGCTCGACAGCCTCAGCGTCATGTCCTTCATCGAAAACGGTCGCTGGCTGGATGTCGGCAGTGGCGGGGGCATGCCGGGAATCCCGCTGGCGATCCTGTTTCCCGACTCGCAAGTGACCTGCCTGGACAGCAACGGCAAGAAAACCCGCTTCCTGACCCAGGTCAAACTCGAACTCAAACTGGATAACCTGCAAGTTATCCACAGCCGCGTCGAAGCGTTCCAGCCTGCCGAGCCGTTCAACGGGATCATCTCCCGGGCGTTCAGCAGCATGGAGAACTTCAGCAACTGGACTCGCCACCTGGGCGACGCCGATACGCGCTGGCTGGCAATGAAGGGCGTTCATCCAGCCGATGAGCTGGTAGCATTGCCGGCAGACTTCCACCTCGATAGCGAACACGCCTTGGCCGTACCCGGTTGCCAAGGCCAACGCCATCTGCTGATACTGCGCCGCACGGCATGATTGGGAACACAAGCAAGAATGGCTAAGGTATTCGCGATAGCGAACCAGAAGGGTGGTGTGGGCAAGACCACCACCTGTATCAACCTCGCAGCATCCCTGGTCGCGACCAAGCGCCGGGTGCTGTTGATCGATCTCGATCCACAGGGCAACGCCACCATGGGTAGCGGTGTGGATAAGCATGGCCTGGAAAACTCCATCTACGACGTCCTGATCGGCGAATGCGATCTGGGCCAGGCCATGCACTTCTCCGAACACGGCGGTTATCAACTGCTGCCGGCCAACCGTGACCTGACGGCGGCCGAAGTGGTGCTGCTGGAAATGCAGATGAAGGAAAGCCGTCTGCGCAGCGCCTTGGCGCCGATCCGGGAAAACTACGATTACATCCTGATCGACTGCCCGCCGTCGCTGTCGATGCTGACCCTCAACGCCCTGGTGGCGGCCGATGGGGTTATTATCCCCATGCAGTGCGAATACTTCGCATTGGAAGGCTTGAGCGACCTTGTGGATAACATCAAGCGCATCGCCGAACTGCTGAACCCGGACCTGAAGGTCGAAGGCCTGCTGCGGACCATGTACGACCCGCGCCTGAGCCTGATGAACGATGTTTCGGCCCAGCTCAAGGAACACTTCGGCGAGCAGCTCTACGACACGGTCATCCCGCGTAACATCCGTCTGGCCGAAGCGCCGAGCTACGGCATGCCGGCCCTGGCCTACGACAAACAATCCCGTGGTGCGCTGGCTTACCTGGCCCTGGCGGGCGAGATGGTTCGCCGTCAGCGCCGCAATCCACGCACCGCTGCAGCCCAGCCAACTTAAGGAAACCCCATGGCCGTCAAGAAACGAGGTCTCGGACGTGGACTGGATGCACTGCTCAGCGGTCCCACTGTCAGCTCGCTGGAAGAACAGGCCGTCCAGGTCGATCAGCGTGAGTTGCAGCATTTGCCGCTGGACCTGATCCAGCGCGGTAAATATCAGCCGCGTCGGGACATGGATCCGCAGGCGCTGGAAGAATTGGCCCAGTCGATCAAGAGCCAGGGCGTGATGCAGCCGATCGTGGTCCGGCCGATCGCCAATGGGCGCTTCGAGATCATTGCCGGCGAACGTCGCTGGCGCGCCAGCCAGCAGGCCGGCCAGGAAACCATCCCGGCGATGGTCCGCGATGTACCGGATGAAACGGCCATCGCCATGGCGCTGATCGAGAACATCCAGCGTGAAGACCTCAACCCGATCGAGGAAGCCGTGGCCCTGCAGCGCTTGCAGCAGGAATTCCAGCTGACCCAGCAACAAGTTGCCGAGGCGGTGGGCAAGTCCCGCGTGACCGTGGCCAACCTGCTGCGCCTGATTGCGTTGCCGGAAGTCATCAAGACCATGCTGTCCCATGGCGACCTGGAAATGGGTCATGCCCGGGCGTTGCTCGGTTTGCCGGAAAATCAACAGGTTGAAGGGGCGCGACATGTTGTCGCACGCGGTCTGACTGTGCGCCAAACCGAGGCACTGGTTCGCCAGTGGCTGAGCGGCAAACCGGCCCCTGTCGAGGCACCCAAAACCGATCCTGATATCGCTCGCCTGGAACAACGCCTGGCCGAGCGCCTGGGCTCTGCGGTGCAGATCCGCCACGGAAAGAAGGGCAAGGGGCAATTGGTGATTGGTTACAACTCCCTCGATGAGCTGCAAGGTGTCCTTGCACACATTCGCTGAAACAATTGCTCTTGTAGCGCGCAGTCGGAAATCACTACCCGACAGTTGAATAGGGGCAGAACCGCCCCTATACTCTGCGCGCATTTTGTCGGCACAAATTATGCCAAGTTATTGAATTATGGCGGCCGACTATTGGAGAGCAAAAGCGATGGAAACCCGCACGCCAAACCGCTTGCCGTTCCATCGTCTGGCAGTTTTCCCGGTTTTGATGGCCCAATTCACCGTTGTACTGATCGCCGCATTGGCGCTTTGGCAATGGAAAGGAGTCGTCGCCGGATACTCAGGGCTTTGCGGAGGCCTGATAGCCTTGCTTCCCAATATTTACTTCGCTCACAGGGCCTTTCGGTTTTCCGGCGCCCGAGCAGCCCAGGCTATCGTCCGGTCTTTTTATGCCGGCGAGGCGGGGAAACTGATTTTGACGGCAGTGCTGTTTGCATTGACGTTCGCAGGTGTGAAGCCACTGGCGCCGCTGGCTGTATTCAGCGTCTTCGTGCTGACCCAACTGGTTAGCTGGTTCGCTCCCCTGCTAATGAGAACAAGACTTTCGAGACCTTAGGGCGTTTGAGGCAACCATGGCAGAGACAACCGCTTCGGGCTATATCCAGCACCACTTGCAGAACCTGACCTTCGGTCAGCTACCCAACGGCGGCTGGGGCTTTGCCCACTCCGCAGCAGAAGCCAAGGAAATGGGCTTCTGGGCTTTCCACGTCGATACCCTCGGCTGGTCGGTCGCATTGGGCCTGATCTTCGTTCTTCTTTTCCGCATGGCGGCAAAGAAGGCGACTTCCGGTCAGCCTGGTGCACTGCAGAACTTCGTTGAAGTACTGGTCGAATTCGTCGATGGCAGCGTGAAAGACAGCTTCCATGGCCGTAGCCCGGTGATCGCACCGCTGGCACTGACCATCTTCGTCTGGGTGTTCCTGATGAACGCCGTCGACCTGGTACCGGTCGACTGGATTCCTCAGCTGGCCATCCTGATCACCGGCGACCACCACATCCCATTCCGCGCCGTGTCGACCACCGACCCGAACGCAACCCTGGGCATGGCCTTCTCGGTCTTCGCACTGATCATTTTCTATAGCATCAAGGTCAAGGGCATCGGCGGCTTCATCGGCGAACTGACCCTGCACCCGTTCGGCAGCAAGAACATCCTGGTTCAAGCCCTGCTGATCCCGGTGAACTTCCTGCTCGAATTCGTGACCCTGATCGCCAAACCGATTTCTCTGGCACTGCGTCTGTTCGGCAACATGTATGCCGGCGAACTGGTGTTCATCCTGATCGCTGTGATGTTCGGCAGCGGCCTGCTGTGGCTCAGCGGCCTGGGTGTAGTCCTGCAATGGGCGTGGGCTGTGTTCCACATCCTGATCATCACCCTGCAGGCGTTCATCTTCATGATGCTGACCATCGTCTACCTGTCGATGGCGCACGAAGAAAACCATTAAGGCCAGTCTCGACTAGTCTGATGTCCTTCCCGGTCAAACGGGAAGGAGCCCGAACCGGGCTGAGAAACGATTTGTTTTACCGCTTTAATCTAAAAAACCTAAACCATACGACGTAAAAGTCGGGAGGAAAGATGGAAACTGTAGTTGGTCTAACCGCTATCGCTGTTGCACTGTTGATCGGCCTGGGCGCACTGGGTACCGCAATTGGTTTCGGCCTGTTGGGCGGCAAGTTCCTGGAAGGCGCAGCGCGTCAGCCAGAAATGGTTCCAATGCTGCAAGTCAAAATGTTCATCGTGGCCGGTCTGCTCGACGCCGTGACCATGATCGGTGTTGGTATCGCGCTGTTCTTCACCTTTGCGAACCCGTTCGTTGGTCAAATCGCTGGCTAATTACTCGGATGTCTCGAGTAGATTGGTGTGATGGACAACGTAACTGCGAGGTGTTGGCGTGAACATTAATGCGACCCTGATTGGCCAGTCCGTTGCGTTCCTGATTTTTGTACTGTTCTGCATGAAGTTCGTATGGCCTCCGGTCATTGCGGCATTGCACGAACGTCAAAAGAAGATCGCTGATGGTCTGGACGCTGCCAGCCGTGCAGCTCGCGACCTGGAGTTGGCCCATGAGAAAGTGGGTCAGCAACTGCGCGAAGCGAAGGCTCAGGCAGCTGAAATCATCGAGCAAGCCAAGAAACGCGGTACCCAGATTGTCGACGAAGCCCGTGAACAGGCTCGCGTCGAAGCTGACCGTGTGAAGGCTCAGGCTCAAGCCGAGATCGAACAGGAACTCAATAGTGTCAAAGACGCGCTGCGTGCCCAAGTGGGTGCCCTGGCCGTTGGCGGTGCTTCGAAGATCCTGGGTGCCACAATCGATCAAAACGCGCACGCAGAGCTGGTTAACCAACTGGCTGCTGAAATCTAAGCGAGGGCGATCATGGCAGAACTGACCACGTTGGCCCGACCTTACGCTAAGGCGGCCTTCGAGCACGCTCAGGCCCACCAGCAACTGGCCAATTGGTCAGCCATGCTCGGCCTGGCTGCAGCGGTGTCGCAAGACGACACCATGCAGCGCGTGCTCAAGGCCCCGCGACTGACGAGCGCAGAAAAGGCCGCCACGTTCATTGACGTGTGCGGCGACAAGTTCGATGCCAAGGCACAGAATTTCATTCACGTCGTTGCCGAAAACGACCGTCTCCTGCTTCTGCCGGAGATCGCCACTCTTTTCGACCTGTACAAGGCCGAGCAAGAGAAGTCGGTAGACGTGGAAGTGACCAGTGCTTTCGCATTGAACCAAGAACAGCAAGACAAACTCGCCAAGGTTCTCAGTGCACGACTCAACCGGGAAGTGCGCCTGCAAGTCGAGGAAGACAAGTCCCTGATAGGGGGCGTTGTAATCCGCGCCGGCGACCTGGTTATCGATGGCTCGATTCGCGGCAAAATCGCGAAACTTGCCGAAGCATTGAAATCTTGAGTTTGAAGGGGCAGCAGAGCAATGCAGCAACTCAATCCTTCCGAAATAAGTGAAATTATCAAGGGCCGCATCGACAAGCTCGATGTGACCTCCCAAGCCCGTAACGAAGGCACTGTCGTCAGCGTATCTGACGGTATCGTGCGGATTCACGGTCTGGCCGACGTCATGTACGGCGAGATGATCGAGTTTCCGGGCGGCGTCTACGGTATGGCCCTCAACCTGGAGCAAGACTCCGTAGGTGCCGTTGTACTGGGTTCCTACCAGTCGCTGGCCGAAGGCATGAGCGCCAAGTGCACCGGCCGCATCCTCGAAGTTCCGGTTGGTAAGGAACTGCTGGGTCGCGTCGTCGACGCACTGGGCAACCCTGTCGACGGTAAAGGTCCGCTGAACAACACCGAGACCGACGCGGTCGAGAAAGTTGCTCCTGGCGTGATCTGGCGTAAGTCGGTAGACCAGCCTGTACAGACTGGCTACAAGGCTGTCGATGCCATGATCCCTGTCGGCCGTGGCCAGCGTGAGCTGATCATCGGTGACCGTCAGATCGGTAAGACCGCTCTGGCGATCGACGCGATCATCAACCAGAAGAACAGCGGCATTTTCTGCGTCTACGTAGCCATCGGTCAGAAGCAATCGACCATCGCCAACGTGGTTCGCAAGCTGGAAGAAAACGGCGCCCTGGCCAACACGATCATCGTGGCGGCGAGCGCATCGGAATCTCCTGCGCTGCAGTTCCTGGCACCGTACTCCGGTTGCACCATGGGCGAATACTTCCGCGACCGCGGTGAAGACGCGCTGATCGTTTATGACGATCTGTCCAAGCAGGCAGTGGCTTACCGCCAGATCTCCCTGCTGCTGCGCCGTCCACCAGGCCGTGAAGCCTACCCAGGCGACGTGTTCTATCTCCACTCCCGTCTGCTGGAGCGCGCATCCCGCGTTTCGGAAGAGTACGTAGAGAAGTTCACCAACGGCGCAGTGACCGGCAAGACCGGCTCCCTGACCGCTCTGCCGATCATCGAAACCCAGGCTGGCGACGTTTCCGCGTTCGTTCCGACCAACGTGATTTCCATCACCGACGGTCAGATCTTCCTGGAATCGGCCATGTTCAACTCCGGGATCCGTCCTGCTGTGAACGCCGGTGTTTCGGTATCCCGTGTGGGTGGTGCCGCTCAGACCAAGATCATCAAGAAGCTGTCCGGTGGTATCCGTACCGCCCTGGCCCAGTACCGTGAACTGGCGGCATTCGCCCAGTTCGCTTCTGACCTGGACGAAGCGACCCGTAAGCAACTTGAGCATGGTCAGCGCGTTACCGAGCTGATGAAGCAGAAGCAATACGCACCAATGTCGATCGCTGACATGGCGCTGTCGCTGTATGCCGCTGAGCGTGGGTTCCTGACTGACGTTGAAATCGCCAAGGTCGGCAGCTTTGAACAAGCGCTGATTGCTTACTTCAACCGCGATCACGCCGACTTGTTGGCCAAGATCAACGTGAAGGGTGACTTCAATGACGAAATCGACGCTGGCATGAAAGCCGGTATCGAGAAGTTCAAGGCCACCCAAACCTGGTAAGCCGCAGCGGGAGTCGCAAGGCTCCCGCTTGCTAACCTGATAGGTGTTACATGGCAGGCGCAAAAGAGATTCGCAGTAAGATTGCGAGCATCAAAAGCACGCAAAAAATTACCAGCGCCATGGAAAAAGTGGCGGTCAGCAAAATGCGCAAGGCACAAATGCGCATGGCTGCTAGCCGCCCTTATGCGGAGCGCATCCGCCAGGTTATTGGTCATCTGGCCAACGCCAACCCGGAATATCGCCACCCGTTCATGATCGACCGTGCTATCAAGCGCGTCGGTTACGTCGTGGTGAGCAGTGACCGTGGTCTGTGTGGTGGCTTGAACACCAACCTGTTCAAGGCCCTGGTCAAGGACATGGCTGTAAACCGCGAACAAGGCGTCGAGATCGATCTGTGCGTGATTGGTAGCAAGGGTGCGGCTTTCTTCCGCAACTTCGGCGGCAACGTCGTCGCTGCTATCAGCCACCTGGGTGAAGAACCGTCGATCAATGACCTGATCGGCAGCGTCAAGGTGATGCTGGATGCTTACCTGGAAGGCCGGATTGACCGCCTGTCCGTGGTATCCAACAAGTTCATCAACACCATGACGCAACAGCCAACCGTGGAGCAATTGATCCCACTGGTGGCGACCCCGGAACAGGAACTCAAGCACCACTGGGACTATCTCTACGAACCGGATGCCAAGGAGCTGCTTGACGGCTTGATGGTCCGCTACGTGGAGTCGCAGGTCTACCAGGCGGTGGTCGAGAACAACGCAGCTGAACAAGCAGCGCGGATGATCGCGATGAAGAACGCTACCGACAACGCCGGTGATTTGATCAGCGATTTGCAGCTGATCTACAACAAGGCGCGTCAGGCTGCGATCACCCAAGAGATCTCGGAAATCGTCGGCGGCGCTGCCGCGGTTTAACGGTTCAAATATTCAGAGGATCCAGCTATGAGTAGCGGACGTATCGTTCAAATCATCGGCGCCGTTATCGACGTGGAATTTCCACGCGACAGCGTACCGAGCATCTACAACGCGCTGAAAGTACAAGGCGCGGAAACTACCCTGGAAGTTCAGCAGCAGCTGGGCGACGGCATCGTTCGTACCATTGCGATGGGTTCTACCGAAGGCTTGAAGCGCGGTCTGGACGTTATCGACTCTGGCGCTGCCATCTCCGTACCGGTCGGTAAAGCGACCCTGGGCCGGATCATGGACGTACTGGGTAACCCGATCGACGAAGCGGGTCCGATCGACACCGAAGAGCGCTGGGGCATTCACCGTCCTGCGCCATCCTTCGCTGAACAGGCAGGCGGCAACGACCTGCTGGAAACCGGCATCAAGGTTATCGACCTGGTTTGCCCGTTCGCCAAGGGCGGTAAAGTGGGTCTGTTCGGTGGTGCCGGTGTAGGCAAGACCGTAAACATGATGGAACTGATCCGTAACATCGCCATCGAGCACAGCGGTTATTCCGTGTTCGCCGGTGTGGGTGAGCGTACTCGTGAGGGTAACGACTTCTACCACGAGATGAAGGATTCCAACGTTCTGGACAAAGTGGCACTGGTCTATGGCCAGATGAACGAGCCGCCGGGAAACCGTCTGCGCGTAGCCCTGACCGGCCTGACCATGGCCGAGAAGTTCCGTGACGAAGGTAACGACGTTCTGCTGTTCGTCGACAACATCTACCGTTACACCCTGGCCGGTACCGAAGTATCCGCACTGCTGGGCCGTATGCCTTCGGCAGTAGGTTACCAGCCGACCCTGGCTGAAGAGATGGGCGTTCTGCAAGAACGTATCACTTCGACCAAGGAAGGTTCGATCACTTCGATCCAAGCGGTATACGTACCTGCGGATGACTTGACCGACCCGTCGCCAGCGACCACCTTCGCCCACTTGGACGCCACCGTCGTTCTGTCCCGTGACATCGCTTCCCTGGGTATCTACCCAGCGGTTGACCCACTGGACTCGACTTCGCGCCAGCTGGACCCGAACGTGATCGGCCAGGAGCACTACGACACCGCTCGCGGCGTCCAGTACGTGCTGCAGCGCTACAAAGAGCTGAAGGACATCATTGCGATCCTGGGTATGGACGAGCTGTCGGAAGCCGACAAGCAGTTGGTATCCCGCGCTCGTAAGATCCAGCGCTTCTTGTCGCAGCCGTTCTTCGTGGCTGAAGTCTTCACCGGTGCCTCGGGTAAATACGTTTCCCTGAAAGACACCATTGCTGGCTTCAAAGGCATCCTCAACGGTGACTACGACCACCTGCCAGAACAAGCGTTCTACATGGTCGGCGGCATCGAAGAAGCGATCGAGAAAGCCAAGAAACTGTAATCCCGGCGCCCGGCAACGGGCGCTAATTTAGGTTGAGGCAATCAGATGGCTATGACAGTCCATTGCGATATCGTCAGTGCGGAAGGGGAAATCTTCTCCGGTCTGGTCGAGATGGTGATTGCGCATGGTGAGCTGGGTGATCTTGGTATCGCTCTGGGTCACGCACCGCTGATCACTAATCTGAAACCGGGTCCGATCCGCTTGATCAAGCAGGGCGGGGAAGCCGAGGTGTATTACATCTCCGGTGGTTTCCTCGAGGTTCAGCCGAACATGGTCAAGGTCCTTGCCGACACTGTGCAACGTGCTGCCGACCTGGACGAAGCCTCCGCTCAGGAAGCCGTCAAGGCTGCCGAGAAGGCCCTGCACGAGCGAGGCGCGGAGTTCGATTACGGTTCTGCTGCTGCACGTCTGGCCGAGGCCGCAGCCCAGCTGCGCACCGTCCAGCAGATCCGCAAGAAGTTCGGCGGCTAAGCCGTCTGCTTTCTGTGCGATTGATTAAAAAGGGTAGCCTCGGCTACCCTTTTTTCTTTTCCCGACACTCATCATCTGGTCGCAGCCGCTGACCACCCAGGATTGGTAGCCAGTCATGTCTCTCGAAATCGTTATTCTCGCGGCCGGTCAAGGCACCCGCATGCGTTCGGCGCTGCCCAAGGTCTTGCACCCTGTAGCCGGCAATTCCATGCTCGGCCATGTTATCCACAGCGCCCGGCAACTTGATCCACAGCGCATTCACGTGGTGATCGGCCACGGTGCCGATGCAGTGCGCGAACGCCTGGCCGCCGATGACCTGAATTTCGTCCTGCAGGACAAACAACTGGGCACCGGCCATGCGGTGGCCCAGGCTGTGCCGTTCATCACGGCGGATACGGTGCTGATTCTCTACGGCGATGTGCCGCTGATCGAAGTCGACACCTTGCAACGCCTGCTCAAGCATGTCGCGCCACAACAGTTGGGCCTGTTGACCGTCGAGCTGGACGACCCCATCGGTTATGGCCGCATCGTGCGTAACGTCGACGGCCAGGTGACCGCCATCGTCGAGCAGAAGGACGCCAACGAAGCCCAGCGCGCGATCACTGAAGGCAACACCGGGATTCTGGCCGTACCGGCTGAGCGCCTGGGTGACTGGATGAGTCGTCTGTCGAACAACAACGCCCAGGGCGAGTACTACCTGACCGACGTGATCGCCATGGCGGTCAGCGACGGGCTGGTGGTCGCCACCGAGCAGCCGCTGGACGCCATGGAAGTGCAGGGCGCCAATGATCGCCGGCAATTGGCCGAACTGGAGCGCCACTATCAATTGCGCGCCGCCCGCCGCTTGATGGCCCAAGGCGTGACCCTGCGCGATCCGGCCCGTTTCGACGTGCGCGGTGAAGTCAGCGTGGGTCGCGATGTGGTCATCGATATCAACGTCATCCTCGAAGGCAAGGTTGTCATCGAAGACGACGTGGTCATCGGCCCGAACTGCGTGATCAAGGACAGCACCCTGCGCAAAGGCGTGGTGATCAAGGCCAACAGCCATCTCGACGGTGCGGTCATGGGGGAGGGCAGCGATGCTGGCCCGTTTGCCCGCCTGCGCCCAGGCTCTGTGCTGGAAGCCCGTGCCCATGTGGGTAACTTTGTTGAACTGAAGAATGCTCACCTGGGCGAAGGCGCCAAGGCCGGGCACCTGACCTACCTCGGTGACGCTGAAGTCGGCGCCCGCACCAATATCGGTGCTGGGACCATCACCTGCAACTACGATGGCGCCAACAAGTGGAAAACCGTGTTGGGCGAAGATGTGTTCATCGGCTCGAACAACTCCTTGGTAGCACCTGTGGATATCTCCAGCGGTGCGACCACGGCAGCCGGTTCGACCCTTACCCAGAATGTGGATAAAGGCCAATTGGCAGTCGGACGCGCCCGCCAACGCAATATCGACGGCTGGAAGCGGCCGGAGAAAATCAAGAAGCCCTAAAGTTATCCACAACCCCCCCTGTGGGAGCGAGCTTGCTCGCGATAGCGGTATATCAGGTAAAGCAGCATTGCCTGACCCGGCCCCTTCGCGAGCAAGCTCGCTCCCACAGTGATTTAGGGACTTTCTGAATTTTTCTTCTGCTGTCTTGACGATATCGCTTCAATAGGTTTTGATTGCTTACGTTATCTTTCGAATCGAAACTTATACCGCCATGTCGAAACGCAACACACCACAACGCCGTCACAACATCCTTGCCTTGCTCCAGGAGCAGGGTGAGGTCAGTGTGGATGAGTTGGCCAAGCGCTTCGAAACCTCGGAAGTTACGATTCGCAAGGATCTCGCCGCCCTGGAAACCAACGGCCTGCTGCTGCGTCGCTACGGTGGCGCGGTCCCGATGCCGCAGGAGTTGGTGGCCGATAACGGGCAAACCGTCTCCAAGTACAAACTGGCCATTGCCCGGGCCGCCGTGAAGCGGATCCGCGAGCACGCGCGCATCATCATCGACAGCGGCAGCACCACGGCGGCCATGATTCCGCAACTCGGCCAACAGCCGGGCCTGGTGGTGATGACCAATTCCCTGCACGTCGCCAACGCCTTGAGCGAACTGGAGCACGAGCCGGTGCTGTTGATGACCGGCGGTACCTGGGATCCTCACTCCGAGTCGTTCCAGGGCCAGGTGGCCGAGCAGGTCCTGCGTTCCTATGACTTCGACCAGCTGTTCATCGGCGCCGACGGCATCGATCTGGTTCGAGGTACCACCACCTTCAACGAACTGCTGGGCTTGAGCCGTGTGATGGCTGAGGTTGCCCGGGAAGTGATCGTAATGGTGGAGGCCGACAAGATCGGCCGCAAGATCCCTAACCTGGAACTGCCGTGGAGCAGCGTCCATACCCTCATTACCGATGATCGCCTGCCCGTAGAGGCCCGCGATCAGATTCAGGCCCGCGGCATCACCGTGATCTGCGCGCCTGTCAGCCAGGAGAAATAGCATGTGTGGAATTGTCGGCGCCGTTGCTGAACGCAACATCACAGCAATCTTGCTCGAAGGCCTCAAGCGCCTGGAATACCGCGGTTATGACAGCGCCGGTGTGGCGGTGTTTACCAACGACGAGAAGCTCGAACGCATGCGTCGTCCGGGCAAGGTCAGCGAGCTTGCGCAGGCGCTGGAAGCCGAACCGCTGCTCGGTCGCCTGGGCATCGCCCACACGCGTTGGGCCACCCATGGCGCGCCGTGCGAGCGTAACGCTCACCCGCATTTTTCCGGCGACCTGGCGGTGGTGCACAACGGCATCATCGAAAACCACGAAGCCCTGCGTGAACAGCTCAAGGCGCTCGGCTATGTGTTCACCTCGGACACCGACACCGAAGTCATCGCCCATCTGCTCAACCACAAGCTCAAGGACCTGGTGGACCTGACCGTCGCCCTCAAGGCCACCGTCAAGGAACTGCACGGTGCCTATGGCCTGGCGGTCATCAGCGCGAAACAACCTGATCGCCTGGTGGCGGCCCGCAGCGGCAGCCCATTGGTTATCGGCCTGGGCCTGGGGGAAAACTTCCTGGCGTCCGATCAGTTGGCGCTGCGCCAGGTCACCGACCGCTTCATGTACCTGGAAGAAGGCGATATCGCCGAAATTCGCCGCGACAGCGTGCAGATCTGGGACCTCGACGGCAAAGACGTGGTACGTGAAACCGTCCAGTACCGCGACGGTGCCGAAGCCGCCGACAAGGGCGAGTTCCGCCACTTCATGCTCAAGGAAATCCACGAACAACCGGCCGTGGTCCAACGCACCCTGGAAGGCCGCATGAGCCAGAGCCAGGTGCTGGTCCAGGCGTTCGGTCCACAGGCGGCCGAGTTGTTCGCCAAGGTCCGCAACGTACAGATCGTGGCCTGCGGCACCAGTTATCACGCCGGCATGGTCGCCCGTTACTGGCTGGAAGAACTGGCCGGTATTCCGTGCCAGGTCGAAGTGGCCAGCGAGTTCCGCTATCGCAAAGTGGTGGTGCAACCCGATTCGCTGTTCGTCACCATCTCCCAGTCTGGCGAAACCGCCGACACCCTGGCCGCCCTGCGCAACGCCAAGGAACTGGGTTTCCTCGCCAGCCTGGCGATCTGCAACGTCGGCATCAGCTCGCTGGTGCGCGAATCCGACCTGACCCTGCTGACCCAGGCCGGCCGCGAAATCGGCGTGGCGTCGACCAAGGCGTTTACCACGCAGCTGGTGGGCCTGCTGTTGCTGACCCTGTCCCTGGGCCAGGTGCGCGGTACCCTGGGCAAAGGGGTCGAGGCAACATTGGTCGAAGAGCTGCGCCGCCTGCCGGCCCGCCTGGGCGAAGCCCTGGCCATGGACGGTACTGTGGAAAAAATCGCCGAGCTGTTCGCCGAGAAGAACCACACCCTGTTCCTGGGCCGTGGCGCGCAATTCCCGGTGGCGATGGAAGGGGCCTTGAAGCTCAAGGAAATCTCCTACATTCACGCCGAGGCCTACCCGGCTGGCGAGCTCAAGCACGGCCCGCTCGCGCTTGTGGATAACGACATGCCGGTGGTCACCGTCGCGCCGAACAACGAGCTGCTGGAAAAGCTCAAGTCCAACCTGCAGGAAGTGCGCGCCCGTGGCGGCCAGTTGATTGTCTTTGCTGACGAAAAGGCTGGCATGACCAATGGCGAAGGCACCCACGTGGTGCACATGCCGCACATCCACGACATCCTGTCGCCGATCCTCTACACCATCCCGCTGCAGCTGCTGTCGTACTACGTCGCTGTGCTCAAGGGTACCGATGTGGACCAGCCGCGTAACCTGGCAAAATCGGTAACGGTTGAGTAAGGACGTCGCGCGTAGGAACAGCCTCCCAGCTCGACGGTTTGTGGCTAGCTTCCTGGCCAAACTAACCCCCTGAATCCAGGGGGTTTTTTATGGGCGCAGCTAAACGCTCTGGCGATTTGGATCAGCGCGCGCGCTGGACCCGGCGGGGCAGATGAATCCTGGCAAGGTCTTTACTGCGGGCTGGAGTGACTGAAGGGATTTCTCGATTATTCCCGCAATTATGAAAAAATACTTTCATATGATGATCTGACCGACATTCACCGAGAGCTGGAAAGCGCTAGAAAACAACAGCATTCATTGCAACTGGTGGCCGATGGCTGGCAGCGTTACGAGGCCTTGCAAGAGCAATTACATGAATGAAGTAACAGCGCTGCAAGTGTCAACAGCTTTAGAATCATAAAAGACTGGCGCTGGGCAGGGATATCGACTTGACCACCGCGCTCGCGGCGCTTTCGGATGAGTCGAAGAAGATCATCGTCCTGATGATCGACGAAGCTCAACATGCGATCACCACGGATGAAGGCGTTGCGGCGCTTTTCGCACTGAAAGCGGCAAGGGACGAGCTAAACAGTTCGAAGCACCACGGTCTTCGCATCGTCTGCACCGGATCTAACCGGGACAAGCTCGCCATGCTCCGCAATAGTAAGGACCAAGCTTTCTTTGGGGCCTCCATGGTTCAATTTCCAACCCTGGATCAGAATTTCATAAACTGGTTCTGCGCGAATATCGATCTTGCCTATCCGCTCGATCCCTCTAATGTGTTCGAGTTGTTCAAGGAGAGTGGTTATCGCCCTGAGTTGCTAGGTGCCGCCGCCGATGAGATCAGGTTCGATTTTGCGCTGGATCCTGCAACCATCCCCGAGCGATTCGCAACGTTGGTTCGGGCGCAAGCTGACGAGCTCAACGCAAACCTCAAGAAAGTTATTCATAGCCTGACCCCTATCCAGTCCGCCGTTATCCGCGTCATGAGTGCCAAAGGCGATAATTATGCGCCTTTCGAGGCACCCACCATGGAGCTCTATGCGAAAGCGATGGAGCAGGCCGGTATCGCAGAGCACGATATAAAGGTCGAAGTGCCGGGTGTTCAGCAAGCGCTCATCGCCCTTCAGGAAAAGAAGCTGGTCTGGAAAGCCTCTCGTGGTGTCTACGCGGTTGACGAGCATGTCATCGTGGACTTGCTGGGCGAAGCCGGATTGCTCGAAGGACTCTCCTAAGCTGTTCTTTGATCTAGCAGAGACCCCATGGCCTTTGATATCGGGGCGAGGAAGGTGTGCTGGCCGTACGCACAAATCACTCCAGAAAACACCGATCAAAAAGATAAACGCTGTCCGGTTTGAGATTCTCCACCGTGCGTTGTGGGCGGCCGCCGTCGCCGCTTTTTTTGCGACCGGTTTCCTGCAAATAACCCGCTTCGGTCATCTTCAGCAAACGCTGGCGCATGCTGGTCTTGAGCACCGGGCGATCGAGCACCACGGAGAAAATGCCCACCGCTTCCGGCGCGCTGAATTCCGGGCCCAGGAACATCAGCGGCAGGCTGCTATAGAGGGCCTTGGACAGCAATCGCTCCTGGACCGCAGCCACCAGGCTGTTGTGGTCGAAAGGGAGTTTGATCGAGGCGTCAGCGACGTCCTTGAGGGGAAAAAATCGCTGGTGTTCGGCGAGCTGGACCGCCTCGCTGACAATCGCCAGGTAGAACGTCGAGGACGACCAGCAGCGCGGATCGCGGAACGCGTCGCCGACGGTGCCGACCTGTTCGATCCAGGCCAGCGGCATGCCCACCTTGTTTGAATTGCGCAGGCGCTCCACGGCGTCGTTCAGCGTGAGATCTTCGACGTCACCATTGACCACGATCCCGGGCAGCGCCCAATGGCCGGCGAACGGCTCGGCTTCCCGTCGGTTCAGGAGGATTTCCAGTGCGTGGGTTTCCCGGCAGAAGCGCAGCACACAGAGGTCGATGGTGTGCAGATAACCGCGCGCGGGGGCTGTGCTAGTGGGCATGTCGATTTCCGTGGGGAGCGTAAAGACCATAGTTTAACGGGTTCATGCCGGGTGCCATCCAGTCGCTGGGAAGCGGCTCGCCCAAAGCCAGCCGGTCGCGAATCACCGTGCTGCGCACGTGGATCTTTTCCTCCACGCAAAGGATGGAAAAACGCTCCAGCAATTCCTGGCCGCGGTAGAAGGTCGGCAGCCGATCCGCAACATCCTGGCCCACCACCAACGCAATCCGCTTGCCGTCCAGGGCCAGGCTGTCGGCGAGGTGGGCGAGCAGGGTGTAGCTGTAGATTGCGCCTTCAACGCCACGGGCCACGACCTGTTCCGCCCGGCTTGCACGCACTTCGGCGCAGCACAGTGGCTGCACCTTTTCGACGATCGATTCCAGCCAGTTCAGGCGAACCTCATAGTCGACCATTTGCTTGCCGTAGGGATGCCGCAAGCTGGGGACCACCAGCACGCGTCTGGCCAGGCGTGAGGCCTCGATCATCACCTGGGCGTGACCGGCGTGCGGGGGATTGAAGGCGCCGCCATAAAGGGCAATCTCGAACATGGCACATCCTCTTTTGGTACATGACATGTACTCTATCAGCAAAATCTTTTTAGTGAAAACCTGCTTTGTGCTGATTCATAGCCACTAATTAAAGATGGATCATCAAAAATATTTTCTGCGAGTGGCTTGTTATGAAAGTACACCTTATGTACTCTCGTGACCATGAAGAGGAGAAACCCAGCATGAACAGCCTGACCCGGAAAACAGCTTCCTTCGATGTCGATGCGCAAAAGAGCTTTACGCCGCTATGCCCCGATGAGCTTCCGGTGCCGGGCGGTGACCAGATTGGCGGTGAGCTGAATTTCATCGCGTCGCTGGCCAGCCTCCGCATCGGCAGCAAGGACGCCCATTCGCCCCTGGCTCCGTGGGTGGTCGCCGATCACGCACAGATGTTCGTGCCGACCGGGCTCGAGCATGCCGACATCACCTGGGTCAGCCACTGCGTTCCCGGCACCGAAGGTTTCGCCCTGCTGGATCAACTGCCGACTCCCTACGACTACGACTATTTCGTCTGGAAGGGCGTCGAGCCGGATTTGCACCCGTACGGCGCCTGCTACCACGACCTGCACGGCAAGCTGTCCACCGGGGTGATCGAGTACCTGAACGGCCTGGGTGTGCAGCAGGTGATTGTTGGCGGGCTGGCGCTGGATTTCTGCGTCAAGACCACCGCTCTGCAACTGGCCGCCGCCGGCTTCAAGGTGATCATTCACCTCCCGGCTTGCCGGGCCATCAGTGAAGAGGGGGCCATTCAAGCCATTCAAGACATGCGGCAAGCGGGCGTCTCGGTTGCCGCGACGCGCGAAGAAACCCTCCAGCTGGCGAACGCATAAGGAAGAGCCATGGACAGTGCATTCGATTCAAACAGCGGCACCATCCAGAGTCTTCTGGATACCGACTACTACACCTTCACCATGATGCAGGCGGTCTTGCACCAGCACCCGAATGTCGAGGTGGAATACCAGTTCATCGTGCGCTCCAAGGAGCGGCTCGGTCACCTGATCCCGGATATTCGTGTGGAGCTGGAGAGGCTCGCGGGGTTGCAGCTGCGCGAAGGGGAGCAGCGGTTTCTGTTCAACAAGCGTTTCCGCGAATACCTGACACCGGACTTCGAACAGTTTCTCGGCTTGTTTCGCTTCAATTTGCGCTACATACACGTTTCGGAAGTCGACGGCCAACTGCACATCCGCGTCCGGGGGCCGATGCTGCACTGCATCATGTTCGAGCAACCGGTATTGGCCATGGTCAGTGAACTGCGCAACCGCGAGAAGTACCCCGAAGTCGAGTTGGCCGACGTCACCCGCAAGCTGTACCAGAAGTTCGAATGGCTGGAGAAAAACGCCAGCCGTGAAGAACTCGCCGAGTTTCGCGTTTCAGACTTCTCCACCCGGCGGCGGCTGTCGTTCAGGGCCCAGCGTGAAGTGGTGAATATCATGCGCAGCGATTTTCCTGGGGTCTTTGTCGGCACCAGTAACGCTCACTTGGCTTACGAGTTCGATCTGCCCCTGATCGGCACCATGGCTCACCAATGGCTGATGGTGCATCAACAACTCGGGCGCTTGCGCGAGAGCCAGAACGCGGCGTTGGAAAACTGGGTGCGCGAGTATCGCGGCCGCCTCGGTATCGCCCTGACGGACTGCATCAGCACCGATTTCTTCCTCAAGGATTTCGACCTGTACTTTGCCAAGCTCTATGACGGCCTGCGCCAGGATTCCGGTGACCCGATCGTCTGGGCCGACAAGGTGCTGGGGCGTTATCAGGAGCTGGGCATCGACCCGCGCACCAAGGACCTGATGTTCTCCGATGGCCTCAATTTCGAAAAATGCCTGCCGATCCTGCGGCATGTTCGCGGCAAGGCCAAATTCGGTTTCGGCATGGGCACCAGCCTGGCCTGCGATGTCGACGGTGTCGAACCGCTGAGCATCGTCATGAAGCTGGTGCGGGTCCACGGCGAGCCGGTCGTGAAATTCTCCGACGACCCGATCAAGAACGTCTGCGAGGATGCCTCGTTTCTGCGGTACGCCGCCCAAGTGTTCAACGTTGCCCTGATCAATCCACAGCTGGGAGCCTGATATGACTTCGCTTGTGCAAGAACGCATTGCCCGGGAACTGGGCATCGACCGTCAACTCACACGGGGTGGCGAAGCCACCGAGATTGCCCGCCGCATCGAATTCATCAAGCAGATCTTGCGCGAGTCCGGTTGCAAGTCCCTGGTCCTGGGGATCAGTGGCGGTGTCGACTCGCTCACCGCCGGCCGCCTATGCCAGTTGGCGGTGGAGCAATTGCGCGAGGCAGACTACGAGGCGCGCTTTATCGCCGTCCGGTTGCCCTACAAGGCTCAGGCAGATGAGCAAGACGCCCAGGCGTCCCTGGACTTCATCCGGCCGGACGTGATCACCACCAGCAACATCGCCGCTTGTGTCGACGGGCTGATGGGCAGTATCGCCATCGACGGCTTGCAGCCTGGCGCCGAGCTCATCGACTTTGCCAAAGGCAATGCCAAGGCCCGGGCGCGGATGCTGGCGCAATATGCCATTGCCAATCTGAGCAATGGGTTGGTGGTTGGCACCGATCATGGGGCGGAGGCGGTCATGGGGTTTTTCACCAAGTTCGGCGACGGCGCGTGCGACCTGGCCCCGCTGTCCGGGTTGACGAAGACTCAGGTGAGATTGTTGGCCGATGCGATAGGCGCCCCCGCGTACCTGGTGCGCAAGGCACCGACCGCCGATTTGGAAGACCTGGCACCCGGTAAGCTCGATGAAGTGGCGTATGGCTGCAGCTACGAGCAAATTGATGGGTATCTGATGGGCGAAGCGGTGTCGCCGCAGGCGCGACAGATCATTGAGCGCGCCTACCTCAAGACGGCCCACAAACGAGCACTGCCCCGCGTCCCGCCTACCCGGTTGTAATGACCCTCAGATCTTGAAAGTGTTGACCATTTGTTGCAGGCGGCGTGACTGGTTTTCCAGTTCTGTGCAGGCCTGCAAGGTGGATTGCAAATTGCCGACCATTTCCTGGTTCAGGTCATTGATGTGGCTGATGTCGCGATCCAGATTGTCCACCACTGAGGTTTGTTCTTCGGTGGCGGTGGCTACCGACAGGTTGATCTCGTCGATCTCGCCGATGCCCAGCAGCACACGGTTGAGTCGCTCGCCCGCGAGCCTGGCGGTAGTGACGTTGTCGTCGCTGTGACGCTGGCTTTCGAGCATGGCGCTCACGGCGCTGCCGGCACCTGCTTGCAGTTCCTCGATCATGCTGTGGATTTCCTGAGCGGACTGTTGGGTGCGATGGGCGAGCGTACGGACTTCGTCCGAGACCACAGCAAAACCGCGCCCGGCATCTCCGGCGCGGGCGGCCTCGATGGCAGCGTTAAGGGCCAGCAAGTTGGTCTGGTCGGAGATGCCTTTGATGACGTCGAGAATACGTCCGATTTTCAGCGTTTTCTCATTCAGGCTTTCGATGTCCTGGCGGGTATTGACCACCTGCGACGAGAGTTGCGACATGGCGCTGATACTGCGCTGCACCACCGCCTGGCCTTCTTGGGTCTGATCCCTGGTATCAGAGGCGCGGCTTGAGGCATGAGCGGCGCTGCGGGCGATTTCCTGGGCTGCGGCCCCAAGCTCGTTGATAGCCGTGGCGACGTTATGGGTCAGCGCCGCTTGAGTGTCAGAGCTTTTCAGGGATGCGTTTGACGCCTGGCTGACCTGTGCCGCCAAGTGGGTGAGTTGGACACTGGACGCCAGGACTTCCCGGATCGACTGCTGGATACGTTCGACGAAGCGGTTGAACCCGCCGGCCATCATGCCGAACTCGTCCCGGGACAGGCTGTGCAGGCGCTGGGTCAGGTCGCCTTCGCCATCGGCGATGGATTGCATGGCCGAGCCCATGCTGCGTAGTGGTCGCATCAGGGCATTGATCAACAGGCCGAGCAAACCGACCGTCACCAGCATGGCGATCAATGTGGCGACCAACGCCGAAGTGCGAAACTCGTGGAGTGCGGCGTAGGCCTTGTCTTTATCCACTGAAAGTCCGATGGACCAGTGCAGCGAGGGTAGGCCGTTGATCGGGGTAAACGTGACGATCCGCGTCCGGCCGTTTTCCTGCACTTCATTCAAGGCGCTGTTGATGCTCGGCGGGCCTTCGGGGAACGCTTGGGCGAGAGTCTTGGTCATTCGTGTGTTGTCCGGGTGCACCAGGATCTTGCCGTCGTCGCTGACCAGGAAGGCGTAGCCTATGCCGTTGAGGTCCACGGCATTGATGATTTTCGCGAGTTGCTCCAGGCTCAGGCTCGCACCCAGCACACCCACGGCCTTGCCATCGACCTTGATCGGCGCCGCTTGGGTCATGATCAGGTAATCAATACCGGCACCGATGTAGGGTTCGGTCAGCACGGGTTCAAGGCTGCGAGCCGCGTCTTTGTACCAGGCGCGCTGGCGAACATCATACCCGTCGGGCATTACCCGTTCGGGATGGATAAAGAAACGACTGTCTTCAAGGCCGACGTAGCTGGCGATGAAGGTCCTTGTAATGATGTCCTGGGAGAGAATTGCACCGATGGTCTGCGGGGTGGGATTGGCGGCGATGGTTTCGGCGGCACCTTCGATCAACAGGATCCGGCCGGCCAGCCAGCTGTCGAGGTTCGCGCCCAGCAACTGGCCGGTGGCCTGTAGGTTGCGGTGCAGTGCTTCGCGGGTGCTGGCTTGCTGGCGATGGTCGTTGAACAACGAGAAAGACAGAAATACCGCCATCACGATGAGGCAGGCACCCAGAAGAATCTTGTGGCCGAATTTCAGATTGATGCCCATGAGGAATGCTCGTCTGGTTTCTTTTTTATTGATCGAATCCCCGCAGGCTCAGGGCTGGTCGAAGATTTAATGAGCGGGCAGATTTTGTCGAACTAGAAAAAACGATGGGCCATCGTGAGTTTTCTTGTGGGCATGGAAGAGGTGCGAATGGAGTTTTCAAAGGGGACCTCGGGTCCCGAACGGAGTGGGCAAATGACACAGGCAATCGGCATCAAGGATCGCGTACGCATCAAGCACGTCGAAGTCCTCTCGGATGATTGGTACGTGCTGCGCAAGACCACCTACGACTACCTCGGTCGCAACGGCCAATGGCGCGAGCTGACGCGCGAGACCTACGACCGTGGCAACGGTGCCACGATCCTGCTGTACAGCAAGGCCAAGCAGACCGTGGTGTTGACCCGGCAATTCCGCTTCCCGGCCTTCGTCAACGGGCACGACGACTTGTTGATAGAAACCTGCGCTGGCCTGCTGGACAACGACGACCCGCACACCTGCATCCGCAAGGAAACCCAGGAAGAAACCGGCTATATCATCCAGGACGTGCGCAAGGTGTTCGACGCCTTCATGAGCCCGGGCTCGGTGACGGAACGGGTGCATTTTTTCGTCGGCGAGTACTTCGATGAAGACAAGCAGCACGCAGGCGGCGGCCTGGAAGCCGAGGGCGAAGAGATCGAAGTGCTGGAGCTACCCCTCGACCAGGCCTTGGGCATGATCGAGACCGGGGAGATTTGCGACGGCAAGACCATCATGCTGTTGCAGTACGCCAAGCTGCATCGGTTGCTGGATTAGCCGCGTTTTTCGTTCAGCTGGATTGGGCCTCGCTGTCGTCCTGCATATCGTCCAGATATTCCGGCTGGTCGGTCTGGTCCGGCAGTTCGGTCACGACGCTGAAGTCGCTGATCTCGATGGCGCCGACCCCATGACCGAGCAGATGGAAGGAAAACGCCTTGCGCTGCTGCGGGTTGTCGAAACGGAGGTTCATCACCAGCGGCTGGTCGGGTGTCACCGCCACGTCTGTCGGCAGGTCCATCGACACATCCTGTTCGAACTCCTTGGCCTTGAGGGAAATGTAGGCGGCGTGGTCAGCCTCCACGGCGCGGATGGTCAGGCTGACGCGGGTCTGTGAACCCTTGGGCATTTCCAGGTATTGGGCACCGATCAGGTTGTCGGTCCAGTCGTTGGCGACCTGGGCCGGCAGCGGGATCTTATCCGCGCTGCCGAATTGATAATGCTGGTTCAAGGGCGTGCGCAACAGGGTCTGGTCCAGGGCCGTGGCCCGGGCGCCAATCAGCCTGGCGCGCTGGCCGCTGTATTGCCCGCCATAGGTGGCGCGGTCGGCGATGAAGCCGTCGCTGGCGTAGTCACGGCAATGCTGGAGGAAGTCGCACTCGGTAAAGGTGCCCTTGCCATCGTGATAGCGCAGCTTGCCGTTGGTGAACGACATGATTTCCCGACCCGTCGGGTAGTCCCTGAACATCGAGCGGCCGGACAATGACGTGGGCACCGCAAAGCCGAAGTAATCGAGGATCGAGGCGGTCAAGTCGACGTGGCCGTAGGTGCCTGACTTGATCCTGGGCAACGGCTCCGGCGCCAGCGTCAGGTTGAACCCCCAGGAGGAGGCCAGTCGCACGTCGTCGATGCCATGGGATTCGTCCGAGGTGATGACCACCAGGGTGTTGTCCAGGATGCCCTGGCGTTCCAGGCCCGCGAGGAAGTTTTCCAGGGCGTCGTCCAGGTAACCCACCGCTGCCTGCTTGGCGGTGTCGTAGCGTTGCAGGTAGTCATCCGGTGCCGAGTAGGGCTGGTGCGTGCCGACGGTCAGCAGGGTCAGCATCCAGGGTTTGTCCGCTTGTTGCAGTTGCCCGACGTAGTCCAGCGCGCCTTCGAAGAAAGTCTTGTCGTCCATGCCCCAAGGGAATTCCAGGTAGGCGGGGCGAGTGAACCACTCCATGCCCAAGGTCGTGTCGAAGCCGATGTGCGGCATGATCCGGTCCTTGGCCATGAACCGCAGGCCCGCGCCCTGCAGGAAATGCGTGGAAAAGCCGTTCTGGCGCAGCTGGGCCGGCAGGCAGGCCTGGTTGCGCTGGGTCTGGTTGAGCATTTCGACGCCTTTGGGCGTGCCGTTGTCGAGCTTGTCGTAGTCGCCACACAGCATCGCGTAGAGGCCACGAATGGTCTGGTGGCTGTGCAGCACGTAATCGGGGGTGTTCATGCCGCGCTTGGCCCAGGCACTGAGGTGCGGCATCAGGTTCTCCTGATAGCTGCTTTTCAAGGCCTGGCGGTTGGCGCCCACGTAGGCACCGGGAATGCCCTCCAGGGCGATGACCAGGACGTTGCGCGCACGGCCCGGTTCGGCCAGCAGTCTGTTGCCATCGAGGTCCAGGCGGGTCAGCCCCTCCATCGGCGGGGCCGGGTCCACCGCATCGCCGTCGAGCCATTGCCGGGCCTGGTCCTGCCCGGCGGCGATACCTGCGGTGACGAGTTGGTGAGGCAGGTTGAACACGTTCCATTGGTCCGCCTCGCTGGGGCGCCAGGCTTGCAGCGCGCCGTGGCCCAACAGGAGCAACACGGGCACGGCCCAGGCGTGGCGCGGCAAGCGTGGCGCCTGGCGTGGGCGGTTGGTCCATTGAGTAACCAGCCAGAACACCAGCGCGGACAACTGGAGCGCGGCCAGCCAGGGATGGGCGAAGCCGCCGCTGGTGGAATTTTCAACGAACTGCGGGTCGGTCAGGTAATGCACGTCCGAAGGATTGGGCATCCGCCCGACCGCGCTGACCAACTCGATGCTGGCCAGCGTCAACGCGCTCCAGGCCAGCAATACCGGGAACGCCAGCCACCCGGGACGACGATGGAGCAGCACGATCAGCAACCCGCCGATACCCAGGTCCGAGAGATAGCCCAGCGGGTCGGACCAGCCCAGGGCGAGACGCAGGCCCATGGGGACGAGTAGTACGCAGCCAATCAGGGCTATGAGGGCGGCGCGCGGATGGGTTGAAGCGCGATAAAGAACGTTCACAAAAGCAGGCCTTTCGGTTGAAACCAATCTACTGAACGGACACGACCCCTGTGGGAGCGAGCTTGCTCGCGATAGCGTCGGATCAGTTGAATTCATATCGACTGACACACCGCCATCGCGAGCAAACTCGCTCCCACAGAAGGTTCTTCCTTCGGTCATGAAATTGTCATGGGGAGGGATGGTACCAAGGGCAATCGCTCCTGGCCGAGCCAATGTCCCGGTGTCTGGCTGCGCTACGCTGTGGTTCACTGGCCCAGGCCTCTACAATGGCCGCGTAGCGCTGCTTTGAGACGCGCAGAAAACTTGTATCAGGATTTCTCATCGGGGGATGGATGGACAGGTTCCAGGAAATGCAGGTTTTCCTCGCCGTGGCCCAGGAGTCGGGTTTTTCGGCGGCAGCGCGGCGCTTGGGGATGTCGGCGGCCAGCGTCACGCGGGCGGTGGCGGCGTTGGAGCAACGCATCGGCACGCCATTGCTGGTGCGCACCACCCGCAACGTGTACTTGAGCGAAGCCGGCCAGCGCTTTCTCGAGGACTGTCGCCGGATCCTGAGCGATTTGCAGGAAGCCGAGGATTCGGCGGCCGGCAGCCACGTCCAGCCCCGTGGGCAGTTGACGATTACCGCGCCGGTGCTGTTCGGTCAGTTATTCGTCACGCCGCTGCTGGTGGATTACTTGCACCGGTTCCCCGAGGTCTGCATCAACGCCTTGTTGTTGGATCGCACGGTCAGCCTGGTGGAGGAGGGCATCGATGTTGCCCTGCGCATTGGCGAGTTGCCGGACAGCAACCTGCACGCCGTGCGAGTCGGTGAAGTGCGGCGGGTGGTGTGCGGCGCCCCTGATTTCTTCGCGCGCCACGGGCGGCCCCGGCATCCGGAGGACTTGGAGCGAATGCCCGTGGTGGCATCATCGGCCATTGGCCAGGTCAAAAGCTGGACCTTCATCAATTCAGGCCAACCGTTGGCCGTCCGGCCCGTGCCTCGGCTGGTGGTGACGGCCAACCAGGCCGCGATCACGGCGGCCTGCCAGGGGTTGGGGATGACGCGGGTCCTGTCTTACCAAGTGGCAGGCAACGTGGCGGCCGGGGAACTGGAAATCGTCCTGGCCGATTTCGAATTGCCGCCTCTGCCGATCCATGTGGTGTACCAGGGCGGGCGAAATGCGCCAGCGCGGGTCCGCAGTTTTGTCGATTTCGTCGTCGGTGCACTGCGCGAACATCCGGCCTTGAGCGGTTGAAGCATTGTTTCGCTGGCTGAAACAATGGATTGCATTTCTGGGTGATTCTCTTGGTTCTGCCTGGAGCGGAAGATGACCCCATCGACGCCGTTGTGCTGATGGCGTCACTTGCAGCGGAGTCGACCATGAACCCTATCAAGCACTATCATTTCCCGCTTTCCGGCCATTCCCATCGCGTTCAACTGATGCTTTCGTTGCTCGGGCTACCCGTCGAAGAAGTCTTCGTCGACTTGGCCAAGGGCGCGCACAAACAGGCGGACTTCCTGGCGCTCAATGCGTTTGGCCAGGTGCCGGTCATTGACGATGACGGCGTGGTGCTGGCGGACTCCAACGCGATCCTGGTGTACCTGGCGCACAAATATGGCAAGAGCCGCTGGCTGCCGACCGATCCGATCGGCGCCGCCCGGGTGCAGCGCTGGTTGTCGGCGGCGGCTGGGCCGATCCATGCGGGCCCGGCCACGGCGCGACTGATCACGGTGTTTGGCGCGGCCTACAACGCTGAGGACGTGATTGCCCGTTCCCACAACGTGCTGAAAGTCATTGATCAGGAATTGAGCAACCGTGCTTATCTGGCGGGTGACGCTGCGACCGTCGCGGACATCGCCGGCTACAGCTACATCGCCCACGCACCGGAAGGCAATGTGTCGTTGGAGGACTATGCCAATGTACGGGCCTGGCTGGCGCGGATCGAAGCCTTGCCCGGGTTTGTGGGCATGCCGCGTACGGTTGTCGGGTTGCAAAAGCACGCCTGAAACGGAGCTCGGTGGCGAGGGGATTTATCTTCACTGTGGGAGCAAGGCTTGCCCGCGATGAAGGCACTGCGGTCTTTCAGAGATCGAGGCGCCTGTTTCGCGAGCAAGCTTTGCTCCCACATGGCAGAGATAGGTCCCTTACCACAGCAATTGCATCGTTCCAGTAGACCTAGGCGTAGGAAAGCGCCTTTTCCTCCAGCAGTTCCTCGTATAGCCGCACCCACTTGCGGCCCATCTCTTCAGACGTGAACAACTGTCGGTAGCGAGCTTCGGCCCTGGCGCCCATGGCCTGGGCTTGTGCCGGGTTTTCCCACAGGGTGCGCATCGCCTCGCGAAAAGCTTCGGGATTGCTCGGTGGCACCACCAGGCCGGTTTCTTCGTGCACATTGATGTAGCTGGTGCCGGTGCCGATTTCGCTGGAGATCATCGGCTTGCCGAACATCGCGCCTTCGAGCAGCGAGATGCCAAAGGCTTCGGAGCGCAAGTGCGAAGGGAACACGATGGCATAACTCAATTCCAGCAGCGCGACCTTGTCCTCGTCCCCCAGGCGTCCGAGGAAATGCAGGTTGCGCAGGCCCAGTGCCGCCGCCTGGGCATGCAGTTTTTTTTCCAGCGGGCCGGCGCCCACGATGACTACGGGGTAATCCACGCCTTTGAGGGCGTCGAGCAGAATGTGCAGGCCTTTGTAGTAACGCATCACCCCCACGAACAAAAAGAAACGCTCCCCCAGTTTTGCCTTCCACCCCGCCATGCGCTCGGCGTCAGGCTGTGGATAACTGGTCTTGTTCAGGCCGTAGGTGATGATCCGGGTCTTGGCGGGGTATTCCTTGAGCACATCGCTGGTATGAACATAGTTCGGCGACGCCGCGACGATGCGCTCGGCGCCGTTCAGAAAGCGCCGCATCAAGGGGCGATAGAGCTTGAGCAGGTGCCGCTGGCGAACGATGTCCGAGTGGTAGGTCACGACGTAGGGTTTTTTCACGGAGGTGCAAAAATGCACCAGGTCCATGAACGGCCAGGGGAAATGGTAGTTGATCACGTCCGCTTCGGCGGCCAGCTCACGGAATTTCTTGAACACGCTGTAGGAGAAGCCGGTGGACGCCAGTTGGAAGTCCAATCGCGCCTGATGAACGACATGCTGTCGGATCTTGATTGGCTCGGGCGCCGGCTGCCCGCTCAGGGCCAGCACGGTGTTATCGATACCCAACCGGTCAGTGCTGTCGCACAGCTGGAAGATGACCTGTTCGATGCCACCCATGGAGTCTGGCAAATAGGTTTTGTAAAAGTGCAGGACTCGCATTCAACCTCCCAAGACCTGGCGATACGCTTGGGCGGTGACCTTCGCACAGCGTTCCCAGGAAAAAAGCGCCGCTTGTTGCAGCCCCGCTTCGCGACACGCTTGCCAGTGCTGGGGATCTTCCATCAACCGGCCCATGGCTTCGCGCATGCCTTGCGGATCGTCCGGCTCGCAGTAATTGCCGGCTGGCCCCGCCACCTCGGGCATCGCCGAGCAGCGGGTGGTAATTACCGGTGTGCCACTGGCCATGGCTTCAAGCACCGGCAGGCCAAAGCCTTCGTAATAAGACGGGAAAATCAGCGCCCGTGCCCCCGCCAATAGCTGGGCGACCTGTTCGTCAGGCAGGTAACCCGCCAGACAAACATGACCGCCAGCCAGGGCGCCTTTCAACTCATCATTGAGCTGTGCCTGTTGCCATCCGCTCATTCCTACGATGAACAAAGGAAAGGTCTGACGTACGGATTCAGGAAGCTCGGCATGGGCGCGCAGGGCCAGCGACAGGTTCTTGCGGGGCTCCAGAGTGCCGACACAGAGAAAGTATCGGCCGGGTTCCAGGCCGTGGGCCTTGAGTACGGCGTCGATGGCGGCGGGTTCGCGCGGATGGAAACGCGCCGCTACCCCCAGCGGCGCGACCCGCAGGCGCTCGGCGGGGAGGCCGAAATGCTGTTGGACCTCATCGGCGATGAACTGCGAGTCGGTCAGAATCAGTTGCGCCAGCTCCACCGCACGGTCGAGCCGTCGCTCGATTTCCTTCAGGCGTGCCGGTGGTTGCGTTTCTGGGTAGCGCAGGTGCGTGAGGTCATGGAGGGTGATCACCGTCGGCCCCTCGAAGGCCAGCGGCCAAAGGCTGGGTTCGTGATACAGGTCGATGGCCTTTGAACGGCCTTGATCGAAGCGTTTCTGCTCCAGCCAGCGCCGCGCCTGATAGGCTCCCGGAACCCGCCGAAGCCAGGGGCTTAGCTTTGAATAGCCAGGCGCGGCCGTTTGCGGCAATTGCGAACTCCAACCCCAGCCATGAAACAGCGACAACTGCACGTCCGGCTCCCGGGCCAGGGCAGTGGCCAGCTCCGCTACGTAATGGCCGATGCCAGTGCGAGGGGCCTGGAGGATGCGCGCGTTGAGGGCTATCCGCATGCTGTTTCCCGGTCGACGATGACTTCGTTAACGTGGCCCTCGATTCGCTCCACCAATTGCGCACTGGCCTGGCGCCAGCTCAGCCATTGCCAGTGATCCAGGTTGCGCTTGGCCGGGAATACCCCGGTGTGCTCCATGTCGGTGACCAGGTCCGCCAGGCTTTGGGGTTCGTCGAGATCGAAATAGGCCATGAAATCACCGCCGATTTCCCGAAACACTTCAATGTCGCTGCCCATTGCCGGCAAGCCGCGCTGCATGGCTTCCACCAGCGGCAAGCCGAAACCTTCCACATAGGACGGGAACACCAGCGCAGTGGCGTTTCGATAGGCGTGTTCCAGGCTTTGATCCGCGAGGTTGTTGAACATGAACAGGCGGCTATCGAGTTGCGGATGACGCCGGATACGTTCGATCAACGCCTCACATTTCCAGCCGATCTTCCCGACGATACACAGCCGCGCCTGGGAACCGGCAGCCCAGGCCCGCTCGAATGCGTCGATTAGATAGGCGTGGTTTTTCCGCGGCTCGATGGTGCTGACCATCAGGAACACCGGCTCGGGACGCTTGAACAGCCGCAGCAAATTCGGATCGATAGCCTGGGTGGGATCAATCTGGTCCAGTTCGCTGCCCAGGTAGAAATAGTCGAACCAGCGTTCTCGTACCTGCTGCTCGCCAATGCGCCGAACCATTTCCTGGCGAAGCTGGTCCCGGATGGTGGTGGAGATGGCGATGTAGCCGTCGGCGGTGCGGGCAATCCAATCGAACCAGCGGTTGAACACCTTGACCAGCCCGGCGTCGCAGAATTGCGGATGGGTCAGGGGAATCAGGTCGTAGACCACTGAGATGATCCCGACGCCGTCACGCTTGAGTTGTTCAGCCAGAGGGAAGAAATCCGCATGCCAGGAGGAGTCCAGCAACACCAATTGGTCACCGGCGCGGTGTTCCAGCGGCATGATGCGCGGCGCAACCTGTCGGCGTCTGAGAAGCAGGTTGAGCAGACGAATCGGGATACTCAGACAGCCAAAGACAAACAGCCGACAGCCGACGTACAAGAGGCGGCGAGCCCAGGCCGACTGGCTGAAAGGGCGCCGCGATTCCAGCGTCCGGTGCCTGAGCCAGAACAGATTGGCCGCTTGCTCCAGCCGTGCGCGCAAGCTGACCAGGTCCCATGCTTTCTCGGGTGGTGGAACCAGGCTTTTAACCTCGTAGAGCTTGCCTCGCAGCATCACCACGGGAATGTATTCGCGCTCCAGGTCCTCGGTCGGCAGCTCGCGGATGACATTGCGCACGACCCTCTGAATCCCGGAGTTTGCCTTTGGGTTTTCATAGACATAGGTGCACTCCACCAGTAGACGGGTCATTGCAACTCCTTTTGCGGCAGCACGTCGAGGGTTGGCTGGCTCGAACGCCGGATGCAGGTCTCGGCCTGGAGCCAGGAACAGCCGACGAAATCTTCCTGGCGATTATTGATCACGTGAAACACCAACCCGTAGTCGCGCCATTCGAAATTACGGTCCAGGTGCGAGTCCAGCCGCGACAGGCTGAGCGCAACGGAGTAATTGCCCTTGCCCAGGCGCATGTCGAAGCTGAAGCGGAAGGTGATCTGTTCGCCGGCCTTGAGGTCGGTCACGGCTTTGTCCTGGCGATGAGTGTTGATGCCGTACATGGGCTGGCCGAGACGGTCCTTGATCAGGAAGCCCAGCACCAGCCGCTCGATGTCCTGGCGGATTTCAACCCGCACTTGCAACACCATCGGCTGGCCGATCTCGGCCACTTCCACCGGCTGTTCCTGACTGTTGAGCAGTTGTACATCGATGATGCCGGCTTCGCCGGTGCCGGAAATCGTGCGCACCTGGCCGTTGGCGAGCATTTCCTGGCGGACCACCTGGCCTTCGCGCTGGGCCAGCATCGCGTTGTAATAATCCATCACTTCTTCGGGCTTGCCGCGCATGGCCATGCGTCCGTGTTCCAGCAGGATGGCGGTGTCGCAGATCGACTGGATCGCCGAGCGATCATGGGACACGATCAGCAGCGTGGTGCCGGCCTTGCGGAAGCTGCGGATGCGCTCGAAGCTCTTGTGCTGGAAGTAGGCGTCGCCCACCGACAGCGCTTCGTCGACGATCAGGATGTCCGGGCGCCGGGCGGTGGCGACGCTGAAGGCCAGGCGCATCTGCATGCCGCTGGAATAGGTACGTACCGGCTGGTCGATGGCCTCGCCGATTTCGGCGAACCCTTCGATCTCGGGCATCAAGGCTTCGATGTCCTCCACCTGCATGCCCAGCAACTGACCGGCCATGAACGCGTTCTGGCGACCGGTGAAGTCCGGATGAAAGCCCATGCCCAATTCCAGCAGCGCGGCGACACGACCTTGCAACTGGATGTGGCCGCAGGTGGGTTGGGTGGTACCGGTGATCATCTTGAGCAATGTGCTTTTGCCGGCACCGTTGACCCCGACGATGCCGACGGCTTCCCCGGGCTGGATCTCGAAATCCACTCCTTGCAGGATCCAATGCAACTGATGACGCTGGCGAGAAAAGGGGATCAACCATTCGAACAGCCGGCTCCAGCGGTTCGGATACTGTTTGTAGGCCTTGCCCAGGCCACTGACGCGCAAATGTCCCATCAGAGTTCGTCCACCATTTCACCGCCGCGCCGACGAAACATGCGCAAGCCCAAGGTGCATAACAGCAGGCCGACCACCAGCAACGGCACCAGCGAGCTCCAGACCGGCCATTGGTTGTAGAGAAACAGGTTCTGGTAGCTCTGCATCAGGGCGGTCATGGGATTGAAGGCGAGCAGTTGCTGGATCGGCGGCGGCAGGATCGTCATCGGGTAAACGATCGGCGTGAGCCAGAACCAGAATTGCAGGCAAATGCCGAACAACTGCCCGACATCACGGAAAAACACATTGAGGATCCCCAGCAGCATGCCCAACCCGGCGGCGAACATCACTTGCAGGGCCAGCAGCGGCACCAATGCCAGCAAGGTAATGCCCGGCCAGCGCCCGGTGATCAACAGGAAACCGAGGAACAGCCCGAGGATGATCGCGAAGTTGATCCCGGCGTTGAACAGCACGATCACCGGCAGGCAGATCCGGGGGAAGCTGATCTTCTTCAGTAGGTTGGCGTTTTCCAGGAACATGCCCTGGCTGCGGGTGGTGATTTCCGCGAACAACCCCCAGGTCAGCAGCCCGGCGCAGAGATAGACGCTGTAGGCCATGCCGTCTTCCACCCCGGGCAGGCGGGCACGCATGATGTGGGAAAAAATTACCGTGTAGACGAGGATCATCGACAGCGGGTTGAGCACCGTCCAAAGCGCGCCGAACAACGAGTTGCGATACCGCGCCTGGAACTCGCGCTTGACGCTGCCAAGGACGAAGCCGCGATAGCTCCACAGTGTGCGTTGCAAGGCCAGCAGCATCAGACGGCCCTGCCATAGTGATCTTCGAAGCGGACGATGTCGTCTTCCCCCAGGTATTCGCCGCTTTGCACTTCGATAATCACCAGATCGATCACGCCGGGATTCTCCAGGCGGTGCTTGTGGCCGGCGGGGATGAAAGTCGATTCGTTCTTGGCGACCAGGTGCGAACCCGAGCCGTTGTTGGTGACCTTGGCCATGCCTTCGACCACCACCCAGTGTTCGTTGCGATGATGGTGCATTTGCAGCGACAGCGAAGCGCCAGGCTTGACCACGATGCGCTTGATCTTGAAGCGTGGACCCTCTTCGAGCACGGTATAACTGCCCCATGGGCGGCTGACCGTACGGTGCAGGCGATAGGCTTCGTGATCCTTGTCCTTGAGTTGCCGGGCGACGCGACGAACATCCTGGGCGCGGTCGGCATGGGCCACCAGCACGGCATCGGCGGTGTCGATAATGATCAGGTTTTCCACGCCCAGGGCGGCCACCAGGCGGCCGTCGCTCTGGACGAAGTTGTTCTGGCTGTCGATAAACAGGGCCTCGCCGGTGGCGCGGTTGTTTTGCCCGTCGGCGGGCACCAGGCCGGCGACGGCGGTCCAGGAGCCGATATCGCTCCAGTCGAATGCCGCGGGAATCACCACGACATTGGCGGAGCGCTCCATCAGGGCATAGTCGATGGAGATGTCTGGCATTTCGGCGAAATGTGCCGCGGACAGTTCCTGCTGCACACACCCTGAAGTTTCCACCGCCGTACTGGCCGTGACACAGGCGCGTGCCTGTTCCAGCAGCTCGGGGGCGTGGGCTTGCAGCTCCGCCAGCAGGGTCTTGACCGAGAAGCAGAACATCCCCGAATTCCACAGGAAGCGGCCGCTTTCCAGATATTGCGTGGCGGTCTGCAGGTCGGGTTTTTCGACGAAGCGCACAACCTTGGCCGCACCCTTGGTATCCAGGGGCTTGCCCCGTTCGATATAGCCGAAGCCGGTTTCCGGCGCCGAGGGCAATACGCCGAAGGTCACCAGGTGGCCGTTTTTGGCCAGTTCCACGGCGTGCGCCACGGAGGCCTGGAAGGCGGCCTCGTCCTGGATCAGGTGGTCGGCAGGCATGACCACCAGGATCGCGTCGTCACCGTGCAGGGCCTGCACCGCGAGCGCGGCGCTAGCAATGGCCGGCGCGGTGTTGCGGCCCGTCGGTTCGAGCACGAAGTGACCGCGATGACGCTCCAGGTGGGCGCTTTGATAGTGGTCGCGGCTCTGGAAGTAGTACTCGCGATTGGTGACGGTGACGATGTCGCCCTGGCCGTCGAACAACCCCGCGGCACGCCGATAGGTCTTGCCCAGCAGCGACTGGCCATCGGGCAAGAGCATGAAGGGCTTGGGGTGGTCTTCGCGGGACACCGGCCACAACCTCGTCCCGGCTCCGCCGGAGAGAATCACGGGAATGAGCATGGCCTACTCCTTGGCGACGCGTTTCATGTCTGCATCCATCATCATGCGGATCAGGGTGTCGAGGTCGGTCCTGGGCTTCCAGCCCAGGACGCGTTGTGCCTTGGCCGGGTTGCCGAGTAGCACTTCGACTTCGGCCGGGCGGAAAAACGCCGGGTCGATCTTGACGAAGTCACGGTAGTCCAGGCCCACGTGTTCGAAGGCAATCCTGCACATCTCGCGCACAGTGGTGGTGACGCCGGTAGCCACTACGTAATCGTCGGGGGTGTCCTGTTGCAACATCAGCCACATGGCCTCGACGTAATCGCCGGCAAAGCCCCAGTCGCGCTTGGTGTCGATATTGCCCAGGCGCAACTCCTGCTGCTTGCCCTGCTTGATGCGCGCAGCGGCATCGGTGACCTTGCGGGTGACGAACTCGATGCCACGCAGCGGTGATTCGTGGTTGAACAGGATGCCGCTGTTGGCATGCAGGCCGAAGCTTTCCCGGTAGTTGACGGTGATCCAGTGGCCGTACAGTTTCGCCACGCCATAGGGGCTGCGTGGGTAAAACGGGGTGTGCTCGTCCTGCTGCTCGGCCTGGATCAGGCCGAACATTTCGCTAGTGGACGCCTGGTAGAAGCGCGTATGCGCGCTGAACTGGCGAATGGCTTCGAGCAGGTGGGTGACCCCCAGCCCATCGACGATGCCGGTGGTCACCGGCTGGTCCCAGGAGGCCGCGACGAAACTTTGCGCGGCCAGGTTGTACACCTCGTCCGGCGCCGACTTGATCACGGCCCGTTGCACCGAGCAGGCATCGGCCATGTCACCGTCCAGGTAAACGATGTCCTGTTCGATGCCCATCTCTCGCAGCCGCCAGCGCGAGTCGCTGCTTCGTCGCGCCACCAGGCCGTGGACCTTGCAACCCTTGTCGAGCAGCAACTTGGCCAGATACGCGCCGTCTTGACCGGTGATCCCTGTGATCAATGCACTTTTCATTCTTGTTGTACCCGTATCTCCCAGTCGGACAGGATCGCCCGCAAGGATTGTTGTGTTGTTGTTTCAGGCGTCCATCCGGTGGCCTGTCGTAGCTTGGCTGGGCTACCACAGACGCGACGCTGTTCTGCGCGGCGAAGGCGCGCAGGGTCCTGGATCAGTTGCACGTCGACCTGGGCGATATCGCCCAGTTGTTCGATCAGGCTGCGAATGCTCTGCTCGCGGCCCGAGCAGATGTTGTAGACCTGTCCCGGGGCACCGTTGTCCAGCAGGGCCAGGTAGGCCGAAATCACATCGCCGACATCGAGGAAGTCGCGGGTCACGTCGATATCGCCCACTTGCAGCCGAGCCGGTTGCAGGCCCAGCTTGATCCGGCTGATTTGCCGGGCGGCGCTGGCAATGACGAAGCTGTCCTTCTGCCCGGGACCGACGTGATTGAACGGGCGGGCCACCAGCACCGGCCAGCCTTCGCTCATGCCCCATTGCAGGCTCAGCAGTTCGGCCGACAGCTTGCTCACCGCATACGGGTTGCGCGGGGAGGGCAGTTGCAGTTCGGTAATCGGCAGGTGGTCTTCGCTGACCTGGCCATAGACATCACCGGAGCTGACATACAGGAATGTCCCGGTGAAACCCCGGGCCTTGAGGGCCTGGAGCAGGTTCAAGGTGCCCAGCAGGTTGATGTGCAGGGTGCGTGCCGGATCGCGGAAGGCTTCGGGGACAAAGGTCTGGCCCGCCAGGTGGATCACGGCGTCGGGAATCTCGGGCCAGAGGCCTTCCAGGGTCTTGGCATCCATCAGGTCGTAGCGGGCAGCGACAGGCATCACCTGCCACGCCGAATCATGACCGTTCAGTCGAGATTTGAGGTGACGTCCAACGAAACCGCTGAGGCCCGTAACGAACAGACGTTTTTTCAAGCACCAGCCCCCTTTGACGGTTGCTTCGTCTAGTGCGAACCGAGTGGGAAATTTCCGTAAGATCGGGGAAAAATCACGCAACGATCAGCCTGGAGAAGCATTTGTTGTAGTTGTTTGGTTGCCAATCTGGGCCAATTTCAACGCAATTTCAACAGCGCAAACCGTGACCGGTCAGTTCTCATATTTATAGCTGGTTTATTCACGTCGAGCGGTTCACGAACCCTTGGTGGATGTGTTTAGAATGCCCCTCGTCACACTGTCCCAGGTTTCGATCTTCGAGATGAGCCCAGGGGCGGGACCACAAAAAAACAAGAACGAGACGGGTAGCAAGACGAACGACGCGTGGCGGCCCCGGGCCGGCTCGATGCGTGACTCGACCGTCATGAAGTGGGGCTGCCGGGACGGCGGTGCCATGATGGGATCCCATGAATTTCATTCTTTACTCGGACGTAAACGATCACTCCATCAGCCAGAGCCTCGGTCGCCCTGAGTACAGCTATTACTTCGTGCTCAAGGCCTATCGTCCCGTGCTGGAAAGCCTGGGGCCGGTGCATGTGGTGTCGTCGGTCGCCGAGGTCGATCCGCTTTACCAAACGTTGCAGGCGGCCGGGCAGGACTGCTTGTTTCTTTCGTTCTCACCTCCGCACAAGACGCCGCTGGGCCTGCTTTGTCCGATGGTCTGCGTGGTGGCCTGGGAGTTCGATTCGATCCCGGCCGAGCACTGGGACGACGACCTGCGCCATGACTGGAGCCGCACGCTGGCCCGTCATGGTCGGGTGATTACGCTGTCCAGCCACACGGCCGAGGCGATCCGTCGAACTTTGGGCGAAGACTTCCCGGTGTTGGTATTGCCCACGCCGCTGTGGGAGCGTTTCGCGGCGGTTCGTGAGCAACACCCAGGCTTGCCGGTGAACCCGGGAACGACCTTGCAGATCAAGGGCTGCATCATCGACAGTCGGCCTCTCGGGCTTTCGGCGGACGGCTTGATCGCGCCGATCTTCGAAGAGGCGTCGGAGCCCGAACCGGAGCCCGAACCCGAACCAATCATCGAGCCGCCGCCCCTGACTTGGCGGCGGCGGGCATTCATTTCCCGCCATTACCTGCGTGAAATGATTCGCGCGTTTACCAGCAAGAACGAGCAGGGCCCTGTGTGGCTGTTCAAGCACAACCTGGTGTGCTGGTATCGCGAAGCGGTCCGCGACTTGATACCGGTGCCGATACGCGTTGCGATCAGCAGGATCCTGAGGGGGCCGGCACCGCCGCCGGTGATCGTCGAGGCCGTTCCAGAGCCTGTTCCTGCACCCATTCCAGAGCCCGCGCCACCGGAACATCCCCAGGCCGTCCTGCCGGACACCAGCCAGGTGGTGGAGACCGACGTCAGCGGGGTGGTGTACGTCAGCGTGTTCAACCCCGATGACGGTCGCAAGAACTGGCATCACTTGATCACCGCATTCTGTTGGGCCCTGCGCGATGTCGAGGACGCCACGCTGGTACTGAAAATGACTCAGAACGACCTGTCGACCTACTACGTCGAGCTGCTGACGCTGCTGTCCCAGCTGTCGCCGTTCAGTTGCCGGGTGGTGGTGATGCACGGTTACCTGGAGGACGAACAATTCGCCCGGCTGTATGGCGCGGCGAGTTTCTACGTCAATGCGTCCCGCTGCGAAGGCCTGTGCCTGCCGTTGATGGAGTTCATGTCCTGCGCCCGCCCAGTCATCGCACCGGACCACACGGCGATGCGCGACTACATCGACGCCGAGGTGGCCTTCATCGTCAAGTCCAGCCGCGAACCGACCATCTGGCCGGAAGACTCGCGCATCTTGTACCGCACCCTGCGCCATCGGCCCGACTGGGGCTCATTGAAACTCGCCTACCAGCAGAGCTACGCCATGGCGAAGCACCAGCCGCAGGCCTACCAGGCCATGGCCGTTGCCGCGAACGAGCGGATGCGCCGCTATTGCGCGTTCACCCCGGTGCAGCAGCGCCTGGCGGATTTCCTGGCTGTGCCCGGCTGTGACGAAGGGCTGCCGCTGGTGCTCCAGGCAGGTACCGCCTCATGTTGATCATCATTTATTCGGAAACCAACCAGAGCAACATTCTGGAAAACCTCGGCAAGCCCGAGTACAGCTATTACTTCGTGCTCAAGGAGTTTCGCCCGGTGTTGGAGCGGCTGGGGCGGGTCGTCGAAGTGACTCGGCCTGACGACGAGGTCGATCAGCTGTACGCCGATTGCCTGGGGCGTGGCGAGGATTGCGTATTCCTGTCGTTCTCCCCCCCTCATCGTACTGCTGCCCACTACGCTTGCCCGACAGTTGCGGTGTTCGCCTGGGAGTTCAGCACCATTCCTACCGAAAGCTGGCAGGGCGAGCCGCGGCACGACTGGCGGGTGGTCCTGGGCGCAACCGGCATGGCGATTACCCACTCCAGCTTCACCGTTAAAACCGTTCGTGAAGTGATGGGAGAGGACTTCCCCATCACTGCCATCGCGGCGCCGGTGTGGGACCGCTTTGCGGCGCGCGGCGCGGTGCTGGCCCAGCGGCCGACGGTGGAGCACATGCGCCTGCAATTGCGTGGCCTGTTGATCGACAGCCGCACCACCGACCTGCGGCCTTATGGTCCGCCGGTGCATCAGGCGGGTACGCCGCTGGTGCTGGACGGCCCGGCGCAGGATTGCGAGTTGCTCCTGGACGGTGTGATCTATACCTCCGTGTTCAATCCTTATGACGGCCGCAAGAACTGGAAGGACATGATCAGCGCATTTTGCGCGACGTTCCGCGACGTTTCCGACGCGACTCTAGTGCTCAAGCTGACGCATCACGACGTCACTGCCGCGCTCACCGACATGCTCCATCACGTTTACAAGAACCAGTCGTACCGCTGCCGCATCGTGCTGATACATGGATACCTGGCGGACGCGGATTACGAGCGGCTGGTGGAAGCCACCCGATACGTGGTCAACAGTTCCTATGGCGAAGGGCAGTGCCTGCCGTTGATGGAGTTCATGTCCTGCGGCCGTCCGGCGATTGCGCCGCTGAACACAGCGATGGCCGACTACATCGACCACGACAATGCGTTTGTGGTGGAGTCGACCGAGGAGTTGACCGCCTGGCCCCACGACCCCCGTGCCGCGTACCGGACCCTGCGTTATGTCACCGATTGGGACTCGCTGTGTTCGGCCTACCGCGCCAGTTATGACGTGGCCAAAAACGACCCCGAGCGTTATCGCCGCATGTCGGCCCACGCCGTGCGCAGCCTGGAGAAGTTCTGCAGCCAGGCCAACGCCGAGCAGCGTTTGCGGGTTTTTTTCGAAGCCATACCTGAGCGGCGCCGGAACGCGCAGGAGTCATGATCCGCCGATGGCTGGCCGGGCTCAGGCCTGCGGTGGAACCTTCGCCACCGCCGGTGGTGGCCGTTTCGCCCCGGGATGCCGGCCTCTACGACGCGCTGCTCGACGGCTGGTTTTGCAGTGAAACCGGTGAATTGCTCAAAGGCTTTGCCATCACGGCCGACGACACCTTGCTGGATGTCGGCTGCGGCGAAGGCGTGGCGACCCTGTTTGCAATGCGCCAGGGTGCCTCCGTGATCTTTACCGACAGCGAACAAGACAAGGTGCGCGACCTGGCCCGCCAGGTCGAGGCCCAGGCCGGTGCGCCTTTCCTGGGCCTGGTCAGCAACAGCCTGCCGCTGCCCCTGGCCGATGGCTGTGCGAACAAGATCGTCTGCATGGAGGTGCTCGAGCATATCCATGAGCCGGAGCCGTTCATGGCTGAACTGGTGCGCATGGGCCGGCCAGGGGCGCAGTATTTGCTCAGCGTGCCGGCATCGGTGGGCGAGCATTTGCAGCAAGGCATCGCGCCGCCGGGCTACTTTCAAGCACCCAACCATGTGCAGATTTTCAGTGCCGAACGATTTGCCGCGCTGGTGGAGGAGGCCGGGCTGGTAATCGAGCATCGCCAGGCCAGCGGATTTTTCTGGGTCATGGGCATGATTTTCTTCTGGGCCAGCGAGCAGGCGGCTGGCCGGGACCTGGAAGGTGCGGTGCGCGACCGCATCCAGGCGCCGTATCCTGCGTTGATGGAGCGTTGGGCGAGCCTCTGGCAGGACCTGCTGACGCAACCTGACGGCCTGGCGATCAAGCAGGTGCTGGACCGGTTCATGCCCAAGAGCCAGGTCATCATCGCGCGTAAACCCGATCCTTTCTCCGGGAGCACTTCATGAGCAGCAAGCGGATCATGGACATCGAGCTGCTGCGCGCCGTTGCGGTGATGGGCGTGTTGTTCCATCACCTGCAAGGCATGCCGTTTCCTGGCGGATGGCCGGGCCTGGCAGCCCTGGCCGACAGCTTCCAACTGTGGTGGGGCGTGGATCTGTTCTTCGCGATATCCGGGTTCGTCATCGGACGCAGCCTGATCCCGCAATTGCGTCGCTGCGACAGCCCTCGGCCATTCTGGATCGTCACCCGGGATTTCTGGATTCGCCGGGCGTTTCGCCTGTTGCCGTCGGCCTGGCTCTGGCTGCTGCTGGTGCTGTTCGCGGTGTTCTTCCTGAACCGCTCCGGGGCGTTCGGCAGCGTGCAGGCCAACCTGCAGGCGACCCTGGCCGGTTTCCTGCAGTTCGCCAACCTGCGTTTTGCCGATGCGTTCATGCACTATGAATACGGCGCAAGCTTCGTGTACTGGACGCTTTCCTTGGAAGAGCAGTTCTATTTGATCCTGCCGCTGCTGGTGTTTGTCTCGCGCCGCTATCTGGTCTGGGTGCTATTGGCGGTGGTGCTGGTGCAGTTTTTCACCTGGCGGGCGCTGTGGCTGTCGGTGATCCGTACCGATGCCTTGGCGCTGGGTGTGTTGTTGTCGATCTGGAGCCTGCGGTCCAGCTACTGGCGGTTCGAGCCCACATGGTTGCGCCGCCCGCCCTTGGGGGTGCTGTTGGTGGTGGGCCTGGGCAGCGTGATGGCCTGGATCGCGACCGAGCACTTCAATTTGTCGTTCTACCGTCTCGGGGTCATTGCAGTGCTCAGTGCCGTGCTGGTCTGGGTGGCCTCGTATGATCGGGATTACCTGTTGCCTCGCAGCCGTTTTAAAACGGCGCTGACCTGGATGGGCAGTCGTTCCTATGGGATCTACCTGATCCACATCCCGGTGTTTTTCCTGTTGCGCGAGTTGTGGTTTCGTTTCGCCCCCTTGGGCTCGCCGGACCCGGCAAGCCATCCCTGGCTGGCCCTGGCTTGTGCCTTGTCGCTGATCGGGCTGTTGAGCGAACTCAACTACCGCTGGGTCGAAATGCCCATGCGCAATCGTGGCGCCCAACTGGTTGAACGCCTGGCCGCCGCCCGAACCGTCCTTCCTGTCTCTGGAGCCCCGTCATGCTGAGCCTTTTGAAGAAACTCACCACGGGCACGCCCGCGCCCGCTGAGCCGGTCGCCGACAAGGTCGACCCGTATATGCTCGGGCTGCACGATGCGATGCTCAGCGGCTGGTTCAACCAGCAAACCGGCGAGCTGTTCACCGGGTTCCCGGTGACCCCTGAAGACACGCTGCTGGACGTGGGGTGCGGCGACGGCGGCAACGTGCATTTCTGTGCGATGCGCGGGGCGAAGATCATCATCGCCGACATCGACGCGGCCAAGGTCGAGGCCACTCGCCAGCGCTTGAGCGACACCCCCGCGCGCGAAGTCGAGTGCCACGTGACCGACTGCAACCCGCTGCCCATTGCCGACGCCACGGCCACGCGGGTGGTGTCCACCGAAGTCATCGAGCATGTCGACGACCCGGCGCAGTTCCTTGCCGAACTGGTACGGGTCGGCCAGCCCGGTGCGCTGTACCTGTTGAGCGTGCCGCACCCCAGCTCCGAAGACCTGCAAAAGGACATCGCCGCGCCGGAGTACTTCCGCAAGCCCAACCACATTCGCATCATCAGCGAAGAGCAGTTCAAGGCGATGGTCAGCGAGGCCGGGCTTACGGTGTTGAGCCACAGCCAATACGGTTTCTACTGGTCGATGTGGATGTTGTTGTTCTGGGAGGCCAAGGTCGATTTCAGCAACCCCGACCACCCATTGCTCAATCATTGGGCCGACACCTGGCAAACCGTGCTGAATTCACCGCGCGGTGCGCAAATCAAGCAGGCGCTGGACGCGGTGGTGGCCAAGAGTCAGGTGATTATTGCGCGTAAGCCTTGATGACGTTGGTAGACCTCAACCCTGAGGGAGCGAGCTTGCTCGCGATAGCATTGGTTCAGCCGCCTATAGATTGACTGATACACCGCTATCGCGAGCGAGCTCGCTCCCACAATGACGTGCACGGCGTTAATCTGCACATCTTTTGCGCGCGGTAAGGCTTCATGACTTTTCTTTTCCGGCTCTCCCTGGCCCTCGCCGTGTTGCTTTTGGCGGGCTGCGAACAACCGCCGCCCCCAGCCCTGGATCAACAGTTGTATATCTGGCAGCGTCAATGGACAAAGGCCCACGAGCCGGCGCTGCGCCAGAGCCAGGGCGATTTCTCCAGCCTGCGGGTGCTGGCGTTGCAGGCTTTTCCCGGAGCGGGCTGGAGCCGTGCGCGGATCGATCCGGCTTTGCTCAAGGCTGATGGCCGTCCGCTGATCGCTGTGATTCGCCTGGACGGGCAGCTCAAGGCTTTGGACCAGGACGAGGTGATCGCGCAGATCCAGCAGGTGCTGGGCGATTGGCAAGCCCAAGGCCTGACCCCGGTAGGGGTAGAAATCGACCACGATGCCGGTAACGCACGGTTGCCGGCTTATGAAAAGTTCCTCGGCCAACTGCGGCAAGCCCTGCCGGCCAATGTGCGGCTAAGTATTACCGCGCTACCGGCCTGGCTCGACAGCCCCGCCTTGCCGGGGTTGCTGGAAAGGGTGGACAGCAGCGTGCTGCAGGTCCACGCGGTGAGCGACCCAAGGCAGGGATTGTTCGATCCGAAACAGGCCCGGCACTGGGCGCAACGTTGGAGCGACGTCACCACACGGCCGTTTTATCTGGCCCTGCCGGCGTACGGCGTGGCGCTGCTGACCCAGGAGAGTGGCGTGCCGGTGGTGGAAAGCGAAGTGCCGATCGATCGCGGTGGCGAGCGTCGGGAGTTGCTGGCCGATCCGCAACAAGTGGCCGGGCTTGCGGCAGATTTGCGTGCCGATCCGCCGAAGCATCTCGCTGGGTTGATCTGGTTTCGCCTGCCGCTGGCCGGCGACCGACGGGCGTGGAGCCTGACCACGCTCGGCGCCGTCGCCCGGGGAGACAGCCTGGACAGTCGCCTGGCGTTGCAGTGGGGGGAACAGGGTGGTTTGTACGATATCCGCCTGGTTAACCAAGGCAATCTCGACAGCCCCTGGCCCCAGCGCCTGACGCTGGCTGTCGGCGCGTGTGACGGCGTCGATGCCTTGGCCGGTTATACGTTGCAACAAACCCCCGGACTGCTTACCTTCACCCGCATTCAGGAAGGCCGCTTGGCTGCTGGCAGCCAACGGGCAATCGGCTGGGCGCGCTGTACGAAAATTGACCAAGGAGGTTTCAATGTTTACCCGTAAGTGGCCTCGTCACCTACTGTGTCTGAGCCTTTGCCTGCCGCTGGGCCCAGCGCTGGCCTGCGGGCCGGATTTCCCGATGCGCCTGCTGGATAACCGCGCCCAGTCACTGGCCGAATTACCCGAAGGCAGCTTTCGCTTCGAGGTCAGCCGTCTCGGTCAGGCGATTGCCGGGCTCAAGCCGGCCACCGACGCGACACGCAATCCGGACTACAGCTATGACGACCCGCCGTCCTACGTTGAACAACGCAACCAGGCCGAGCAGATCGGCCTGACCCCGCCGCAGCAAGCGGTGGTGGAGCGCCTGCGGGCCCTGACCGATGTCGACCAGGTGGCAGCCGAAGCGGCCAACCTGCCTGATGAGCTGCGCCTGTATGCGATTGGCGCGGCGGCTTTCAACATCGGTGAGCATCAGCGCGCTGTGGAAGCGTTCCAGCAATTGCTGGCGTTACCGGCCGACCAACGTCGGTTGCGCAGCACATGGGCCGCGTATTCCCTCGGCCGGGCGTTGTTCGCCGTGAGCACCGAGGCCGGCAGCGGCGACCCTGTAGTCTTGCAGGACCAGGCGCGAGCGGCGTTTCGCCAGGCCCGCGAGTTGAGCATTGCCGGCTTCAGCGATCCGCTGGAACTGGGCATCGCCAGCCTTGGCGAAGAAGCCCGGGTGGCCTACACCGCTGACGATTGGGACAGTGCCATCGGCCTGTATGCGATCCAGAACCTGCAAGGCTCCCCGGTGGGCTACAGCTCGTTGCTGCAATTGGCCGGTGATTTGAGCGTCCAGCCGGATGAGCGCTTGAGCGAGCTGCTCAAGTCCAAGGCGGTGCAGCGATTGGTCACCGCCTACCTGCTCAGCCGCGTCGGCTGGTGGGACGGTGAAGAACCCTCTGGCGAGAAAAGGCTGTTCGAACTGTTGCAAGCCAACGCCCGGGACAACCTGGACGATGCCGACCGTTTGGCGGCGGTGAGTTACCAGCACGGCGATTACGCCAGTGCCCAGGCTTTTGTGCAAAAGGCTGCCGACACCGGCCTGGCCTGGTGGGTGCGTGCCAAGCTGGCCTTGCGCGACGGCGACAAAGTGGCCGCAGCGGCGGCTTATGCCAAGGCTGCCCAGGCTTTCCCGAACGATGAATCCTGGGGCAGCCGGCGGACACCGGATTGGAACTTCGAGTCGGTGCAGCCCAAGTGCCGGGTCGAAGGTGAAAGCGCGATCCTGGCCTTGCAGCGCGGCGATTACCTGCAAGCCTTCGATCAGCTCTATCGCGGCCAGAGCAATTATTGGTACGACGCCGCCGCAGTCGCCGAGCGTGTGCTGACGGTGGATGAGCTCAAGCAGTACGTCGACGCCCAAGTCCCGGCACCACCGGCGTTGAGCCAGGAGGATCGGGACAACTACGTGCCGCTGCCGGTGGCTGCGAGCCTGCGCAATCTGCTGGGTCGTCGGTTGTTGAGGGAAGGGCGCTTTGATGAGGCACCGGCTTATTTCGATAACGCGGACCTGCAGAACAAGGCCCGCGCCTATGGGCAATTGCGCCAGGACGCGGAGTCCAAATGGTGGCCAACCCGACGGGCCGAGGCCTATTTCAATGCGTCCTGGATGGCGCGCAAATGGGGCATGGAGTTGCTCGGCTATGAGATGGCGCCGGATTACGCCAGCCTGGGCGGCAACTACAGCCTGGAACCGGTTGAGCTGAAGGTCGGGCCGCTGGTGGCCGAAGGCGAAGTGCAACGCCAGCAGGCCAGCGCGGCGCAGCCGGACATGCGTTATCACTATCGGTTTGTCGCCACGGCGCTGGCGAGCCAGGCGGCGGATTATTTGCCGCATACCAGCCAGGCGTTTGCGGCGGTGTTGTGCAAAGCGGTGGGCTACAACTCCAGCCTTGAGGAGCAAAGCGCGCTGTATCAACGCTATGTGAAGGAAGGTCCGTATGTGGATTGGGCCGGGGATTTCGGTCATCAATGCCAGGAACCGGACTTCAGCAAGGCGAACAAACGCTACGTGACCCAGGCCTTGGACCCGATACGCTCGACGCTGCGACCTTACAAGGGTTGGCTGGAAGTGAGCGGGGCCGTGCTGCTGGTAGCGGTGGCGTTGGGGCTGATCAGCCGGCGCCGGCGCAAGGCGCGGATATCGGCCAGCTAAGCTGAATAACCCATTGTGGGAGCGAGCTTGCTCGCGATGAGGCCATTACATACGCCTTTGTAGCGTCTGCAATGCAGCCATCGTGAGCAAGCTCGCTCCCACAGGTGGGGGTGTTATCGCCAGTGGGGCGTGTCCCTACATCTGCGTCGCCATCCCCTCCACATTCATCGCCGCCTGGCGCAAAGCCTCCGAGCGGGTAGGGTGTGGGTGGCAGGTCAGGGCGATGTCCTCGGCTGAGGCGCTGAACTCCATGGCCACGCAGTATTCACCGATCATCTCACTGACGCTCGGGCCTACCAGGTGCACGCCAAGGATCTCATCGGTGCGTTCATCGGCCAGGACCTTGGCGAACCCTTCGGTCTCATGGTTGATCTTGGCTCGGCTGTTGGCGGTGAAGGGGAACTTGCCGACCTTGTAGGCACGGCCTTCGGCCTTGAGCTGTTCCTCGGTCTTGCCGACGCTGGCCAGTTCCGGACGGGTGTAGATGACGCTGGGAATCAGCGCATAGTTGACCTCGGCGGCCTTGCCGGCGATCTGTTCGATGCAGACCATGGCTTCGTCCTCGGCCTTGTGGGCCAGCATCGGTCCGGACGTCACATCACCGATGACCCAGACGCCGGGCGCTTCGGTCCGGTGATGCTGGTTGGCGAGCATGCGGCGTTTGTCGGTGCTCAGCCCGACGTTCTCCAGCCCCAACCCTTGCGTGTAAGGCCGACGACCGATGGCGACCAGTACGTAATCGGCGTCCAGGGTCTGTGCTTCGCCGCCCGCCGCCGGCTCTATCTGCAGTTGCACGCCGCTGGCCGAGGGAATGGCTCCGGTGACCTTCGAACTCAACTTGAACTGGATGCCCTGTTTACCCAGGGCCCGTTGCAGGGTCTTGCCCGCTTCGCCGTCCACCCCCGGGCAGATGCGATCGAGGTATTCCACCACGGTCACCTGGGCACCCAGGCGCCGCCAGACCGAACCCAATTCGAGGCCGATGACGCCGGCGCCAATCACCACCAGATGCCGGGGCACCTCACTCAGGGACAAGGCGCCGGTGGAATCGAGGATGCGCTGGTTATCGATGGTCACGCCTGGCAGGGGCATGGGTTCCGAGCCGGTGGCGATGACGATGTCCTTGGCGCTGAGTTGGGTCTTGGTGCCATTGTCGCCGGTAACGGTCACCTTGCCGGGCCCGTCGATGTGGCCCCAGCCTTTGATCCAGTCGACCTTGTTCTTGCGAAACAGGAACTCGATGCCCTTGGTCAGGCCGGCCACGCTTTCGTCCTTCTGCTTCATCATTTGCGCAAGGTTGAGGGTGGGGCTGACTTCAATGCCCAGGTTGGCGAATTCCGCTCCCGTGGCGGCTTCGTACAGCTCCGAGGCATGCAGCAAGGCCTTGGAGGGCATGCAGCCGACGTTCAGACAGGTGCCGCCCAGGGTGGCTCGGCCTTCGACACAGGCGGCTTTCAACCCCAACTGCCCGGCCCGAATCGCCGCGTTATACCCGCCGGGCCCGCCGCCCAGAATGATCACGTCGTAGTTGCTCATTGCTGTTCTCCCGCTTGGCCTGATAAAAAATTATGTACGTAATATGAGCGTTTCCAGAGATTTCGGTCAAGGCTTAAGTCAAGAGGCCGGCGCAGGCCTTGGCATGAAGAATTCAAAACGGAAATTTCACAGGAATCGTTATAAGGTAACGGCATATAACGAAGCGTCGGTGGCATCTGTCCACGGGCCCAGATTTTGATCGCCACGAGTGCTGGGGTGGTATGCAAGTCGATCTTGATGTCGAGGGGGCACAGGTGGCCGAATGGCCGCGTTTTCAGCGCGCGTCGTTTCAGGGGCGCCGTTTGAAGCAGATCGCCTTCGGCCTGGGAAGCGCGGCGGGCTTGGGCTTGGTATTGGCGTTTTTTATCGGGGTGTTTTCGCCACACTCGCTATGGCCGGTTTTGCTGGTCAGCCAAGGCGCGGGACTCTTGGTGCTGGTGGCGGGTTTGCAATCGGCCTGGTGGGTCACGCAATGGCGTAGCAGCGCGCTGCTGCCAGCTGTGGATAACCTGCCTGCGGAAAACGAGCCTATTGATAACCTGGGTTGGTATGAGCGGCTGCTGGAGCGAATTGGCGCTCGCGGAGTCGGCCTGCTGAAACAGATCGGTGCGCCTGCGTTGTGGTTGGCCGGGTGGTCAGTGCTGGTATTGCTGGGCCTGGAGCAAGCCTGGAATTTGCAACTGCCGGCTGCAGCCCTCGGTGTCTCGGCCAGTGTGGGGGCGGTGTTGTCGTTGTTGTTGGCGTTCGGACTATTGGTGTTCGAGCGGCAATTGGCCCAGCAATCTCCGGTGGAATGGCCGGAAGCGCCGTCGCTGGCGCAACTGACGCGGGTGGCGATCATCGTGCTGGTGCTCGGCGCCTTGTGTTTGTTGTTCGCCGCAGAAACGTCCATCTGGCCGATGCGCCTGGCCGTGCTGATGGGGCTGTTGCCGGGCGTGGTGGCGGCCGAGTTTTTGCTGCGTGCGGTGCTGTCGTTATTCATCCCGCGCCGGGACGCCCTGGAACCGACGCTGCTGGGCCGCAGTGTCATCGCCGATCTGCTGCGCTGGCCGCCGCAACCGTTGCTGGCCTTGCAACATGAACTGCACAACCGTTTTGGCATCGACCTGCGCCAGATCTGGGCCTTCAGCTACATGCGCCGGGCTTTTTTGCCGGTGTTGGCACTGGTGGTGCTGGTGGGCTGGTTGTTGACGGGCGTGCACGAAGTGCCGCTGCAGGGGCGTGGCATCTATGAGCGCTTTGGCAAACCGGTGGAGGTGTTCGGCCCTGGCTTGCATGTCGCGTTGCCTTGGCCGTGGGGCAGGGTGCTCAACGTCGAGAATGGTGTTGTGCATGAACTGGCGACTAGCGTCGCGGAGAGTCGGGCAGTGGTCGAGGCTGAACCGGCGGAGGGGCCGGCGCCGGCAATCGCCAATCGGTTGTGGGACGCCAGCCATGTGAACGACAAGTCCCAGGTCATTGCCAGTCGTCGTGCCGACCAGCAGAGCTTCCAGATCGTCAACATGGACGTGCGCTTTGTCTACCGCATCGGCCTGACCGACGCCGCGGCGTTGGCGGCGACCTACAACAGCGCCGATGTGCCGACGCTGATCCGCAGCACCGCCAGCCGCATCCTGGTGCATGAGTTTGCGTCGCGCACGCTGGATGGTTTGCTGGGCGCGGACCGTGTCAGCCTCGCCGACGAAATCGGTCGCGCCGTCCAGGCTGATTTGCAATCGCTCGATAGCGGTGTGGAAATCCTGGCGACGGTTGTGGAGGCGATTCATCCACCGGCTGGTGCGGCCAATGCCTACCACGGCGTGCAGGCGGCGCAGATCGGCGCGCAGGCATTGATCGCCCGAGAGCGCGGCGCGGCGGCGGAACAGACCAACCAGGCGCAATTGCAAGCCAGCGTCGCCCATGACCAAGCCACGGCCACCGCCCGGGAAATCAACGCGACTGCCCAGGCCGCTGACCTGCGCTTCAGTGCCGACCGCAAAGCCTACGCCACGGCGGGGCACGCTTTTGTGCTGGAGCATTATCTGGGCCAACTCAGCCAGGGCCTCGCCAATGCCCGGTTGCTGATTCTCGATCATCGCCTGGGCGGCAGCGGCAACGCGCCGACCATCGATTTGCGTACCTTCACGCTGCCGGCAGACCCCGCGTCGCCGCGTAACCCTGTCCCGCCAGGAGCTGCCCATTGAGCCAGTCCTCTTCACACGATCACCACGACCACGCCGGTCATCACCATGGTCATCATCACCACCATCATGGCGATCCGCAGCAGGCCGGTCCGTTCCCGTGGCGGCGGATGGGTTGGGCGGCGTTGCTGGTGGCGTTTGCCATTGCGGCCGCAAGCCTGGTGCAAGTGCGCTCGGGGGAGGCCACGGTCATCACTCGTTTCGGTAATCCGGCGCGGGTGCTGCTGCAACCTGGCTTGGGTTGGCGCTGGCCGGCGCCGTTCGAGGCGGCGATCCCGGTGGACCTGCGGTTGCGCACCACGTCCAGCGGCTTGCAGGATGTCGGCACCCGTGATGGCCTGCGGATCATCGTCCAGGCCTACGTGGCGTGGCAGGTGCAGGGTGACCCGGAAAACGTGCAGCGTTTCATGCGCGCGGTGCAGAACCAACCGGACGAAGCCGCACGGCAGATTCGCACCTTCGTCGGCTCGGCGCTGGAAACCACCGCCGCCAGTTTTGACCTGGCGAACCTGGTCAACACCGACGCCAGCCAAGTGCGCATCGCCGATTTCGAAGCTCAGCTGCGTCAGCAGATCGATCAACAGTTGCTCACCACTTATGGCGTGCGCGTGTTGCAAGTTGGCGTTGAGCGCCTGACCTTGCCCTCGGTGACGCTGACGGCGACGGTGGATCGCATGCGTGCCGAGCGTGAGACCATCGCCACCGAACGCACCGCCATCGGCAAACGCGAAGCGGCACAGATTCGTTCCGCCGCAGAGCGTGATGCGCGAGTCTTGCAAGCCGATGCCACGGTGAAAGCTGCGGATATCGAAGCACAGTCGCGGGTAGAAGCGGCCGAGATCTATGGCCGGGCATACGCGGGCTCCCCGCAGCTCTACAACCTGCTCCGTTCGTTGGACACCTTGGGCACCATTGTCAGCCCAGGTACGAAGCTGATTTTGCGCACCGATGCGGCGCCATTCCGTGTCCTGGTGGACGGTCCAATTTCCGTGGACGGCAAAGGTGGAACACAGCCATGAGTTTGGTTCCACGTGGAACAAACGAGTTATCCAGTCCGTGGATCCAGGCCGGACGCCTGGCATTTCTTGCGCTTTACGCCGTCACGGTGCTGGCGGCGTTGGCCTGGGTCTTTTCCAACGTGCGGCAGATCGATCCGCAGAATCGTGCGGTGGTGCTGCACTTTGGCGCCTTGGATCGCATTCAGAATGCCGGCCTCTTGTTGGCGTGGCCTCGTCCTGTGGAACAAGTGGTCTTGCTGCCCGCTGCGGATCGGGTGCTTGAGCGGCGTGTGGAAAATCTGCTGCGCTCGGATGAGGCCCTGCAAGCCGATCGTGTTGCCAGTTTCGCCACGCCGGTCAGCGATGCGTTGGCCGGCTCTGGTTATTTATTGACCGGTGATGCCGGCGTGGTGCAACTGGATGTACGGGTGTTCTACAAAGTCACCGACCCTTATTCCTTCGTCTTGCAAGGTGAACATGTCCTGCCGGCATTGGACCGGTTGGCGACCCGCAGTGCCGTGGCCCTGACTGCAGCCCGGGACCTGGACACCATTCTGGTGGCTCGCCCCGAACTGATGGGCAGCGACAGCCAGGCGGCTGAACGCCGTGAACGCTTGCGTGGCGATCTGGTGCAGGGGCTTAACCGACGCCTGGCTGACCTGGCGGCGACGGGGCAGGGGTTGGGTATCGAAGTGGTGCGGGTCGATGTGCAATCGAGTTTGCCGGGGCCGGCGGTCAGTGCCTTCAACGCGGTGCTGACGGCCAGCCAGCAGGCCGATAAAGCCGTGGCCAACGCGCGCACCGAAGCCGAAAAACTCAGCCAGGTCGCCCGCCAAGATGCCGACCGTGCAGTGCAAGTCGCCCATGCCCAGGCCAGCGAACGACTCGCCAAGGCTTCGGCCGACACGGCCACGGTGCTCGGCTTGGCGAAGACCCAAGGCAGCGATCCGCAGATGTTGCTGCGCCTGTATCGCGAACGCATGCCTGCCATCCTTCGCCAGGCCGGTTCAGTGACCACGGTCGATCCGAAAGACGATTCCCGCCTGATCATCCAGGGAGCCGGACAATGACCGCCCAAACCAGCGCTGCACCGATGTTGTCCTCGACGGAACAACGCATCGCCGCCCGACAACTGACCTTGGCGATGCTCGCCCTCGGCTTGCTCGCATTGGGCCTGGTATGGCGCGGTTGGTCGCCGGAGCAGAGCGGTGTCAGCCAACTGCTGTTGGGGTTCGCCTCGCTGTTGGTGGCGGTGCCGGTGATGCGTTCGGCCTGGTACAGCTTGCGTTACCCAAGCCTGCACGGGATTACCGACCAACTCATCGCCCTGGCGATGCTCGGTGCCTGGGCCACCGGCGATCTGCTGACGGCGGCGTTGTTGCCGATCATCATGATCTTCGGGCATGTGCTGGAAGAGCGCAGCGTCATTGGCTCCCAGGAGGCGATCCATGCCCTTGGCCAACTGACCCGCAGCCAAGGTCGCAAGGTGCAGGCCGACGGTTCGATCATCGATGTCGACAACGCGACACTCCAGCCCGGCGATGTCGTGGAGGTGCGCGCTGGCGATCGGGTGCCGGCCGATGGTCGGGTGTTATCCGGCCAGGCCAGCCTCGACACCGCGCCCATCACGGGTGAGTCGGTGCCGTTGGAGGCTGTGGTCGGTACTGATGTCTTTGGTGGCGCGATCAACCTGGATGGCCTGCTGCGCCTGGAAGTGACCCGGACCGGCGAAGAATCAACCCTGGGCAAAGTCATCGCCCTGATGCAAAACGCCGAACGCTCCAAGCCACCCATCACTCGCCTGCTGGAACGCTACGCCGGCAGTTACCTGGTACTGGTGTTGTTGCTGGCGGCGGTGACTTGGTTCGTGACCAACGATGCCCAGGCGATGCTGGCGGTATTGGTCGCCGCCTGCCCTTGTGCGTTGGTGCTGTCGGCGCCGGCCACCGCCATTGCCGGGATCGCGGTGGCGGCGCGCCACGGGATCCTGATCCGCAGCTCGGCCTTCCTGGAAGAACTGGCGGACCTGACGTCGTTGGTTGTCGATAAGACCGGTACTCTGACGTACGGCGTCCTGCGTCTGCAATCCATCGAACATGCCCAGGATGCTCATGCATCGTTCCTGCTGCCTTTGGCTGCCAGCCTCGGTTCGGCCAGCAGTCATCCGGTCAGTCGTGCGTTGGCGGGGCTGGTGGAACAGGAAGATTGCCTGGCGCTGACGGACATCCATGAGCGCCAGGGGTTGGGGGTGGTCGCGATGACCGCCCAGGGCGAAGCGGCGCTCGGGCGGCCGGAGTTGTTTGCACAACTGGGCATTCAAACGTCAGCGGTCCCGGAGCACGACGGCCCGATTGCCGGCCTGGCCCTGGACGGGCAGTTCCTCGCCTGGCTGTTGCTGGCCGACAGCGTCAAGCCGGAGGCGCGGGTTGCCATGGCCGAGCTGCGCGAGCTGGGCCTGGGACGTCAGTTGCTGTTGACCGGCGACCGCCAGAGCGTGGCCACGACGCTGGCCCGGGATGTCGGCATCGGCGACTTGCAAGCCCAGGCCCTCCCTGAAGACAAACTCAAACGGGTCATGGCCGAAATCGACCATGGGTTCCGCCCCATGGTGGTGGGCGATGGCATCAACGACTCCCTGGCGCTCAAGGCCGGGGTGGTCGGCGTTGCAATGGGCGCAGGCGGTGCCGACATCGCCCTGGCGTCGGCAGACATCGTGCTGATCGGCAGTGACCTGCGCCGCCTTGGCACCTGCGTGCGCTTGAGCCGCCAATGCAGGCGCACATTGCAGGTCAACGTGATCATTGGCCTGGGCTGGACGCTGGCAATCGTCGCCTTTGCCGCCTTCGGCTGGCTCGGCGCGGCGGGGGCGATGATCGCCGCGCTGCTGCACAATCTCAGTACCCTGCTAGTGTTAGGTAATGCAGGGCGATTGCTGCGGTTCCAGGAGCCACTCCTGAAAATCCAAGCGAAGGGAACCGTTGGATAACCCTTGGCGAACTGTGCGTCACCCTTGCAGTCTCTGTTGAAGAGGGCGCACCCATACTGGCAGTACCCGGCACAAGGAGTGAATTTGGGACGGTGATAGAGAAAGGCTATAAATTCGATAGCCTGCTATTTTTCTATGATGGTCTACCCTCATTTTCAGACGTCTGAAACAAGGGGGATTTTTCATGCTCGCGCAACTTCCACCGGCCTTACAGAATCTGCATCTACCGCTTCGGCTGCGGCTCTGGGATGGCCATGAATTTTCACTGGGTGACGACCCCAGTGTCACGATCGTGGTCAAGGACCCACAAATGGTCGCGCAATTCACCCATCCCAGCCTGGATGCGCTAGGAGCGGCCTTCGTCGAAGGCAAACTGGAACTCGAAGGTTCGATTCACGAAGTCATTCGTGTCTGCGATGAATGGAGCCAGGCCTTGATCGAGGATGACGCCGACAACCAGCCGGTTCGCTCGCTCCACGACAAGGAAACCGACGCCAAGGCGATTTCCTATCACTACGATCTTTCCAACGCGTTCTATCAGCTGTGGCTCGACAGCGACATGGCCTATTCCTGTGCCTATTTCGAGACGGGCAATGAAACCCTCGAACAGGCCCAGCAAGCAAAATTCCGCCACTTGTGCCGCAAGCTGCGATTGCAGCCGGGTGACTATTTGCTGGATGTCGGTTGCGGGTGGGGCGGTCTGGCGCGTTACGCCGCGCGGGAGTTTGGTGCCAAAGTCTTCGGGGTTACCCTGAGCAAGGCGCAGCTGGCACTGGCTCGGGAACGGGTCAAGGCCGAAGGCCTGGAGGATCTGGTCGAGTTGCAATTGCTGGACTACCGCGACCTGCCCCAGGACGGTCGCTTCGACAAAGTGGTCAGCGTCGGCATGTTCGAGCATGTTGGCCACGCCAACCTCGAGCAGTACTGCAAGACGTTGTTCGGCGCGGTGCGGGAGGGCGGGTTGGTGATGAACCATGGCATCACCGCCAAGCACACCGACGGTCGTCCGGTCGGTCGTGGCGCCGGTGAGTTCATCGAGAAGTATGTATTCCCCAACGGCGAGCTGCCGCACCTGTCGATGATCTCTGCCGAAATCAGCGAAGCGGGGCTGGAGATCGTCGACGTGGAAAGCCTGCGCCTGCATTACGCGCGCACGCTCGATCACTGGAGTGAACGCTTGGAGGACAATCTCGAGGCCGCCGCGAAGGAAGTACCGGAACAGGCGTTGCGGATCTGGCGTCTGTACCTGGCCGGCTGTGCCTACGCGTTCGCCAAGGGCTGGATCAATTTGCACCAGATCCTGGCGGTGAAGGCCCACGCCGACGGTAGCCATGAGTTGCCCTGGACCCGCGACGACATCTACACGCCTTAGAGAATCGGGGAAATAAGCCGGGCGATTCGCATGCCGATCTTCTGCAGGCGGTGGGTCTCCCGGCTTTCCTGTTTGTCGATTTCCACGGCTTGGGCGAAGTCCTGCTCAAGCATCTGCTCGACCTCGGTGGCAAACGGGATATCCACCGTGAGCAGCATGACTTCGAAATTCAGGCGGAACGAACGGTTGTCCAGGTTCGCACTGCCGATGGCGCTGATTTCCCGGTCGATCAGCACCACTTTCTGATGCAGGAAACCCGGCGCGTAACGGAACATCCGCACACCGGCCCGCACCGCTTCAAACGCATACAGGCTGGACGCGGCGTAGACGATCTTGTGGTCCGGCCGCGAGGGCAGCAGGATGCGCACGTCCACCCCGCGCAGCACCGCCAGGCGCAAGGCCGCGAACACCGCTTCGTCAGGGATGAAGTAAGGCGTTGTGATCCAGACTCGCTCGCTGGCCGCATGGATAGCTTCGACGAAAAACAGCGAACAGGTTTCGTAGGCATCGGCCGGGCCGCTGGTCAGCAACTGGCAGAGCACACCGTCGTCCGGGTAGGTGTCTGGCAGGATCAGCGGTGGCAGCGAACGGGCCGCCCAGAACCAGTCCTCGGCAAACGACTCTTGCATACTCCCCACCACCGGGCCGCAGACTTCGACATGGGTGTCGCGCCACGGCGCCAGGGGCGGCTTTTCGCCCATGTATTCATCGCCCACGTTGTGCCCGCCAACGAAGCCTAGAACGCCATCCACCGCCACGATCTTGCGGTGGTTGCGAAAGTTGACCTGGAACCGATTGAGCCAGCCGCTGCGGGTGGCGAAGGCTTTCACGTGGACACCACCGTCGCGCAGCGCCTGGACGTAGCGGTGGGGCAGGGAGTGGCTGCCAATGCGGTCGTAAAGCAGATACACCGCCACGCCTTCGGCGGCTTTTTTCAGAAGCAGTGTCTGCAGGCGTAGGCCGAGGCGGTCGTCGTGGATGATGAAAAATTGAATCAGCACGGCCTGCCGTGCGTTATCAATGGCCTGGAAGATTGCCTCGAACGTGGCCTGCCCATTGACGAGCAAACGCACCTGATTGTTCGCCAGGCACGGTGTGCGCCCCAGCTTGGGCATGGCCCGTAGCGAGTCGTAGGCCTGGGAGGCACGGGCGGTCAAAGCTTCTTCAACCCACGGCCGCCAGTTCAGCTCGGAGATCGCCTTGCGCATCTCTTCGTTGGCTTGTCGGCGCGCCTTGATGTAGCCATCAAAGGTGCTGCGCCCGAAAACCAGGTAAGGGATCAACGTCAGGTAGGGAATGAACAGCAGCGACAGGGCCCAGGCAATCGAGCCTTGGGCCGTGCGCACCGTCAATACAGCGTGGACGGCGGCAATGGAACCCAGGGTGTGGAGCAGCGCGATCAGGTAACCGAAAACATGCGGGCCGAAATAATCCATGGGGCATTCTTGCTCCGGAAGTTTCAATGCTTAACAGACCATGTTCCATGGCGAATGTCGCTATTTAATTCACTCGTCCCGGGCCTGAACCGAAGCCTGTGGGCGGCGTCTAACGGCCACTTGTCCTCTGGAGTTTATGCAATGAATGTTCGTCTGCTGGGTGTGGCCTTGGCAATGGGGTTGTCGGTTCCGATGGCGGCTCAGGCGCAGATGCTCCAGCCGGGTTTATGGGAGCTGACCACCAGCAACATGAAGGTCGATAACCAGAACCTGCCGGACCTGCAACTGATCCTGGGCCAGGTGCAGAACCAGATGACGCCGGAGCAACGGGCGATGCTGGAAAAGCAGGGCATCACCATGGGCGGTAAAGGCATCCGTGTCTGCCTGACCCCGGCTCAGGTGCAAACCAATGACATTCCGCTGCAAGACCCGCAATCGGGTTGCAAGCAGCAGATCACCGAGCGTACCGGCAATCAGTGGAAGTTTCGCTTCAGTTGCCCGAAAGCCCAGGGCAATGGCGTCGCGACGTTCCAGAGCGATCGTGAATTCACCACCAAGGTCAACGGCACGTTCAATGCCACCGGCATCCAGCAGAACGGCAGCCTCGACACGCGCGCGGTATGGCTGGGGCAGGAGTGCGGGACGGTCAAGCCGAGGGCTTGAATCGGGTATGAGGTAATCTCTTGGTGAACCTGTGGGAGCAAAGCTTGCTCGCGATGCGGGCAACTTGGTCAACCGCCAAGCGCGTTATCGTTCATCGCGGGCAAGCCTTGCTCCCACAAGTGCTCGATCAGGGCAAGCCTTGCCACAAGTGCTTGATCAAGGCCGACTCAGCGCCTCATACAACGTATTGAGGTTGTATTCGAAAAGACCAGTAAAAGTGCTGGCCGGTCCGCTAGTGGCGAGTGCATCGGAGTACAGCGTACCGCCGATGTGCGCGCCGCTCTCGTCGGCGATCTGCTTGAGCAGGCGTGCGTCCTTGATGTTTTCCATGAACACCGCTTTGACCTTCGCCTGACGGATCTGGGTAATCAGTGCCGCGACTTCTGCCGCCGACGGTTCACGCTCTGTGGATAAGCCCTGGGGCGCCATGAACTCGATGCCATAGGCTTGGCCCAGGTAACCGAATGCATCGTGGGAGGTCACGATCTTGCGATTGCCGGTAGGCAATGCACCGAGCTTGGCCTTGGCTTCGGCGAGCAGCGCATGGATTTTCTTCAGATATGCCTGGCTGTTGCGTTCGTAGTCGGCCTTGTTGGCCGGGTCGGCAGCTTCCAATGCCTTGGTGATGTTGCTGACATACAGCTCGGCGTTCGCCAGGTTGTGCCAGGCGTGCGGGTCGGGGATGGTCTCGCCATCCTCATCCAGTGAGCGCGGGATGACGCCGCGACTGGCGCTGATCACCGGGGCAGTGGTTTCAGTGCTGGTCACCAGGCGATCCAACCATGGCTCGAAGCCCAGTCCGTTCTTGATGATCAGTTTTGCCTTGAGCAATGCCTTGGCGTCGTCTGGCGTGGGTTCGTAGGTGTGTGCATCGGCGTCCGGCCCGACCATGTTGGTGATGTGGATATGCTCACCGCCGACCTGTCGGGTCATGTCGGCGAGGATGCTGAAGCTCGTCACCACCTGGAGCTTTTCGGCGGCGGACAAGGACATGGACAGCATCAAACTGAATAGCACGAGCAGTACGCGCATCGGGAAACACCTCATTGGGATGTGAGCACAGGCGGGCGGCGCAGCAAGCCGTGCACCGGCCCGAATACCACCGACAGCAGGTACAACGCGCCCGCCACCAGTACGATGGACGGCCCGCTGGGCAGTGAGTAATAGAAGGACAACAACAGGCCAAACCACACCGAGAGGCACCCAAGCAGCGCCGCGATCAGCATCAGCAGTGGCAGGCGACGGCTCCAGAATCGCGACGTGGCGGCTGGCAACATCATCAGGCCGACCACCATCAGCGCACCGATGGCCTGGAAGCCGATCACCAGGTTCAACACCACCAGGGTCAGGAACACACCATGGGCTAACGGGCCGAGACGACTGACGGTTTGCAGGAACAGCGGGTCCAAGGTGTCTAGCAGCAACGGGCGGTAAATCAAGGTCATCGCCAACAGGCTTGCGCCGGACACCCAGAGCATGCCGGTGAGTGTTGGGCCGTCTACCGCCAGCGCCGAGCCGAACAGCAAGTGAAGCAAGTCCAGGCGTTTACCGGCCATGCCGAGGATCAACACACCGGCCGCCAGGGAAATGGGATAAATCGCCGCGAGGCTGGCGTCCTCCCTTAGACCGGTACGTCGGGTAATCCAGGCGGCGAGCCCGGCCATGCTCAGGCCCGCGCCCAGGCCGCCAATGGTCAGGGCGGGCAGGCTCAGCCCGGCAAACCAGAAACCCAGGGCGGCGCCAGGCAGAATGCCGTGCGCTACGGCGTCACCAATCAGGCTCATGCGTCGAAGAATCAGGAACACGCCCAACGGCGCTGTGCTGCACGCCAGCACCAGGCCGCCAAGCAAGGCCCGGCGCATGAAGACAAACTCTTGAAACGGTTGCCAGAGATGAGTGGCCGCAAGCATCAGGCCACCCACGTGTGGGGTTGTTGAGCGATCAAGTCGACGCTGCGGCCCAGCACGCAGCCGGTGTTGCTGATCAGCAACGTATGGGGGATATGTTGGCGCACCGCTGCCAGATCATGGCATACCACCACGACGGTTCGGCCCTGGGCATGCCAGTGATGGAAGTGTTTCCACAACAGCGCCTGGCCCTGTTCGTCGAGGGCGGCGTGGGGTTCGTCGAGCAACAGCAGCGGCGCTTCGGCCAGGCTCAGGCGAGCGAGCAGGGCGCGTTGCAGCTCGCCTCCAGACAGCGCCATTAGCGGACGATGTTCGAGGCCGGTCAGCGCCCAGTCGGCCAGTACGGTCTGGAGCAACTGCCTGCGCATGGCCGGCGTGTGTCGATTACCCCAGGAACCGGCGGCCACCAACTCTTGCAAACTGATGGGGAATTGCCGATCCAGATGTTGCTGCTGGGGCATGAACGAAACCCCACCACGGCGTGGAACATCCAAGGTGACTTTGCCGGAGAGCGGTTTCTGTAATCCCGCGAGCACTTTCAACAGACTGCTTTTTCCCGAACCGTTGGCACCGATGATGGCGGTGAGACTGCCGGCCGGTCGCTGCATCGCGAGCGGCGGGGTGAGAGGGTGTCCGGGTGCGCCCCAGCGCAGCGCTTGGCAGTTGATCATGATGCCTCCCGGGTCCAGCGGCTTTGCGCCACGGCGTCATGGGCATGCAGGCTTTCGGCGTGAACGACGCGCACATTCAGCGCAACAATGTCGGGTGACCGGCTCAGGGCCGTGCTTAATCGCCGCGCGGCGTCTTCGCAGAACATCAGGTTTTGGCCGTTGGCCAGGGCGAAGGCCTGTTCATCGGCGCGCTTGACGGCGGTTTGCACAGCGGTGCCGAGGGCTGCTTCGGCTTCGTTGATGAAAGACCGCAGCGGCAAATCGTCGGCATTGGCATGCAGGCGCAGGGTCAGGATCGCCGTACTGCGTTGGCTATGAGGGGTGGCAACGATGCCGTTTGATGAACCTAGCCAGGCCAGGATCTCGGCGTGCTCAAGTTTCTTGTTAGCGAAGTCGTCGACGAATTGCTGTTGGATCAACTGCCGGGCAAGTGCGGCCGAACAAGGGCAGGTGGATGAATAGGGAATCTGGATATTCAGTTCCACGTGGAACATTGCGTTTTTCAAGTGGGCTTCGATGCTCACCGGATAGCGTTTCCAACCCATCAGCGGGCTGATAAGTGCCGGACGCTTGAGCAGCAGATCGGTATGCACACTGAGCGATGCTGCGTGGGACAAGCCTTCGTGGCTGTCGAGAAATTGCTGGAGGATTCGGCGCAATAAGGCTGGCGAAAGCGTCGTCTCTTCGAGCAACTCCAGCGCCAGGTATAAACGTGACATGTGAATGCCGCGCGCCTCACCGTCATCAAGGCTGACACCTGCGTCGGCCCTTGCACTGAGATGCTGGCCGTCAATCAACACCGGCGTTGCGATGCCACACATGCCCACCCAATCGAGGGGCAAGGGTTGACGTGAAGCCTGCGCTGCGACGTCGGGCAGGGTTAACGCGTTCATGGTCAAGGTCCATCGAAGGTCTAAAATTAGATGTTATAGTATAACAACTGATTTAAATAAACCTTTTCCATGAAAGGAGTTTCATCCCCAAACGTTCACGTTCCACGTGAAACATCAGCGCGATGAATCCTGGCAGCCGTTCATGCGCCCGCATACAAATGCGCCCCCACTACCACCAGAGCTCGAGAAACGATTGAGGGTCGTCCAGCCCACTCGCCGGCTGTATCCGACCCAACTTTCTCCATCCGATGCCAAGCCAGTAAAGAAGGTGAGCTGACCGTAACGGCTGTTTGTTTGCGCCCAATAACGACGACTGGCGGCTTCAAAACCCCGTAAATAAATGGTGTTTCCCGCCGTTGCGACGCTGTAGGCATTGCCCTGGATGTCCACGCACGCCAGCAGATTTGCACTGCGGGTGCAGTTCGCCAGGAGTGAGGTTTGGGCCGAAGCGCTTAACACCCACAGCAACAACGGGCTCGCCAATACGAATTTCAGATGATTGCGCATGGAGTGATCTCAGGCCAATGAGGGATGGCGGGGGCTGGTTGAATTGCGTTGTTATACTATAACATAAACGCCTTGCCCCTGAATCTAGCCAAACCCTGGAAACGAGCCGTAGTCGAAGCGGCCGCCCGATGAGGATATACCTGATGCCCAATCGTCTTCCCGTAACCGTGCTTTCCGGATTCCTCGGTGCCGGTAAAAGCACACTGCTCAACCACGTTTTGCGTAATCGCGACAATCTGCGAGTGGCGGTGATCGTCAACGATATGAGCGAAATCAACATCGATGGCAGCGAAGTCCAGCGAGATGTCACCCTGAGTCGCTCTGAAGAAAAACTGGTGGAAATGAGCAACGGCTGTATCTGCTGCACGTTGCGCGAGGACTTGCTCGAAGAGGTCGGGCAACTCGCCAGGGAAGGGCGTTTCGATTATCTGTTGATCGAATCCACGGGTATTTCCGAACCGTTGCCAGTGGCAGAAACCTTCACGTTTCGTGATGAAGAAGGCCGAAGCCTGGCCGATGTGGCGCGACTCGACACCATGGTGACAGTGGTCGATGGGGTGAATTTCCTGTTGGATTACCAGGCCGCTGAAAGCCTTGCGTCACGGGGTGAAACCTTGGGTGAGGACGATGAACGCTCGATCACCGACCTGCTGATCGAACAGATCGAGTTTGCCGACGTGATTCTGATCAGCAAGATCGACCTGATCAGCCAGCATGAACGGGAAGAGTTGACCGCGATTCTGCAGCGCCTCAACGCCCAGGCGCAGATCCTCCCCATGGTCATGGGGCAGGTGCCGCTGGGCAGAATCCTCGACACGGGCCTTTTTGACTTCGAACGCGCCGCCCAGGCCCCTGGTTGGTTGCAGGAGCTGCGTGGCGAGCACGTGCCAGAAACCGAGGAATATGGCATCGCCTCGACCGCCTATCGGGCACGCCGACCGTTTCATCCCGAGCGCTTTTTCAGTTTCATCGACCGTCCATGGCCTAACGGCAAACTCCTGCGCTCCAAGGGGTTCTTCTGGCTGGCCAGCAAACCTGAGGAGGCGGGCAGTTGGTCCCAGGCCGGGGGCTTGATGCGGCATGGCTTCGCCGGGCGCTGGTGGCGGTTCGTGCCGAAAAACCAATGGCCGCAGGATGAGGAAAGTACAGCGGCGATCATGAAGAACTGGCTTGCTGTCACAGGCGATTGCCGTCAGGAGCTGGTGTTCATTGGTCAGGACATCGACTTCAGTCAGCTCACCGCCGAACTGGACGCTTGCTTGCTCACCGACGCGGAAATGGCCCTCGGTGTTGAACGTTGGCGGCTGTTGCCGGATCCGTTCGGCCCGTGGCGTGACGAGGTCGCGGCGTGATGCTGGCGCCCACTCTGAAAAGGGCTACGCAGGCACGACAGGTCCAAGGTGATACGCCAGGGGTATTCACGCAGATCCTGGACGACGGCACCAACCTGGCGGTCTGGCAGCGTCAGCTTCCTGCGCATATCAGCGATTTTGCGGTCATGGTGCTGGCGATGGACCAGTCGCTGGCCGAATCACGCGTGCTTGAGTTGCCGGAGGAAGACACGCAGCCGGCGTTGCAGGGCCTGGCCGCAGGTTTCAGCGACCTGCAAGGCTATGAAGGCTTTATCGCCGATGTCTCCTGGCTCGTCAGTGCATTTGCCTGCCTATTGGGTGCCCAACGTGTCGGCCTGCGCCTGCGCACGCTGGACAAGGCGATGTGCCCGCGCTTTCACGTTGACCACGTGCCGGTGCGGCTGCTGAGCACCTATGCGGGTGTCGGCAGCCAGTGGCTTGAGGAAGGTGCCATGGACCGTCGAGGACTTGCCGAGCCTGAGGCTGAGCCCAGGGATCCGCGCGTGATCCAGCAGTTTCGTTGCGGTGATGTGGGTTTGCTTAAAGGCGAAAAATGGCACGGCAACGAAGGCCTTGGCCTGATCCATCGATCACCGGAGCCCGCACCGGGAGAGCGTCGATTGATTCTCACGCTGGATTGGCTGGCTTAAGGCTTGAGCCAGGTGCCTTGGCTCTGCCCTTCGCAAAAGGGCTGTAGATAAGCAGCATCGGTCGCCACGCCGTAATAGTGAATATCCTGGCGGTAAGGCATATTGGCGACCTGAGCGTTGCTGCAAACGCCGAACGCGCCGCCAGGGCATTGATCGACGTATTGCACCTCGACCTTCTGGCCGACAAGGTTTGGCTGGCAGAAACCGTCGGCAAACAGCTTCTGCGGGATGTTGCGGTTCTGCTGGCAGACTTTCACATCCAGCCGTTCCGCCTGGCTGTGGACCACACAAGCCTGGGCCAATGCCTGGTTCGAAGCCAGTGCCAGTAACAACCAGCCGATCATTCGCATATTCACCTCCATCGAAAGCCGTCGATTATGTTGCAGCACATTCCCACCCATGTCATCGCCGGTCCCTTGGGCGCCGGCAAGACCAGCCTGATCAGGCATCTGCTGGCGCAGCGCCCGGCCAATGAGCGCTGGGCGGTGTTGATCAATGAGTTCGGTCAGATCGGCCTGGATGCCGCGTTGCTGACCCAGGCGGGCGATGGTATCGCACTGGGCGAAGTGGCCGGTGGCTGCTTGTGCTGCGTCAACGGCGCGCCGTTTCAGATCGGTCTTGGGCGTTTGCTGCGCAAGGCCAGGCCGGATCGGCTGTTCATCGAACCCTCGGGCCTGGGTCATCCGGCGCAGTTGCTGCGCCAGCTGAGCGAAGCGCCATGGCTCGGCGTGCTGGCGGTGCAACCCTGTGTGTTGGTGTTGGATGCCCGGGCGATGGCGGACGGCAAGCCCTTGCCCGACGCACAGCAACAAACCCTGGCGGATGCCGGACTGTTGGTGCTGAACAAGTCCGAGACCCTCACACAAGCCGATCGCCAACGGCTGACGGCGCAACTGCCCGGGCGTGCGTTGTACTGGACGCAACAGGCTGCGCTGCCGATCGATCGATTACCAGGCCTTGCGGCTCGGGGCAGTGGGGCTGTGGATAACTTGAATCTACCGAAGAGCCTGGGCCAGATACCGGCCATTTGGTCCGATCCGACGCTGCCGATCTGCTTGTTTCAGCAGCAGGACGGCGGCTGGAGTATTGGTTGGCGCTGGCACCCCAGCCAGCAATTCGACGCAACGGCATTGACGCGATGGCTACAAGGCCAAGACTGGAAACGGGCGAAGATGGTTATCCACAGCGTCGACGGTTGGGTTTCAGCCAATGCGCTGGAGGGGGCGGTGCTGGGTTGGCAAGCCAGTGAGTGGCGCCAGGATTCCCGGATCGAGCTGATTTTCGATCAGCCGCAAGACGTTGGTAGCCTGCAAGCCGGGTTGGCGAACTGTCGGTGTCGCTGAGTCAGCCCTGTTTCAAGGCTTCCATTTGTTGTGTTCCTGGCGCCACTGGCTCAACTCGATGACTTCAGCCCTGGGCCTGGCATGGACCGGTTCAATAGGCGTTGGCGGTGTTTCTTCGAAGGGCATCGGGTAGGGCGCCAGCTCTATTTGTGCGCTGTGGGCACCAAACTGGGTGATGGTGCCCGAATGGCGGCTTTCGCCGGTGACGGTGAACTCGAAGGTGTAGACGCGAGCCAGCCGTCGTCGTCCGCTGGCGTCTTTCACGAAACCGATCTTTTTCAGCGCCACGTTGCCGTCCAGCAGCTCGATCTTGAGGTTGGCGCAATGCTGCATGACCCTCGCCAACGCCCGTTCGCGCAAGCCATGGTTGTGCCACAGCCAGGCGCCGCCGGTAGCCAGCAACATCAGCACGAAAATGTTTCCAAGGGTCAGCATGAACGAAGTGCTCCAACAAGTTGCTGCCAGCTTAACTGTCTCGCCGGTCTGTCGTACAGGCTGCGTTTAGTCGCATACTGCGCGGCTTGAATTTCAATCGTTTTACGGAAACTTCCCGCATGAAACGTACGCCTCATCTGCTTGCCATTCAGTCCCACGTGGTGTTCGGTCACGCTGGCAATAGCGCCGCGGTGTTTCCGATGCAGCGGGTCGGAGTGAACGTTTGGCCGCTCAATACCGTGCAATTTTCCAATCACACCCAGTATGGCCAATGGGCCGGTGAAGTGCTTGCGCCAGAGCAGATACCGGCATTGGTAGAAGGCATTGCGGCCATCGGTGAGTTGGGTCACTGCGATGCGGTGTTGTCCGGTTACCTGGGTAGCGCGGCTCAGGGACGGGCGATCCTGACGGGCGTGGCGCGGATCAAGGCCGCCAATCCGAAGGCACTGTACCTGTGTGATCCGGTCATGGGGCATCCAGAGAAAGGCTGTATCGTGGCGCCCGAGGTGAGCGAGTTTCTCCTGGAAGAAGCCGCTGCCGTGGCGGACCTCATGTGCCCGAACCAACTGGAGCTGGACAGTTTTTCGGGACGCAAGGCGCAGTCTTTGCTCGACTGCCTGGCCATGGCCCGGGCGTTGCTGGCCCGTGGCCCGAAGGCGGTGCTGGTCAAGCACCTGGCCTACCCTGGCAAGCCGGATGACAGCTTCGAAATGCTGCTGGTGACCGCCGATAGCAGCTGGCACCTGCGCCGTCCGCTGCTGGCTTTCCCGCGCCAGCCGGTGGGCGTGGGTGACCTGACCTCGGGGTTGTTCCTGGCGCGGATACTGTTGGGGGACAGTCTGGTGGCGGCGTTCGAATTCACTGCCGCAGCGGTGCATGAAGTGCTGCTGGAAACCCAGGCCTGCACCAGCTATGAGCTGGAACTGGTCCGCGCCCAGGATCGGATCGCCCATCCACGGGTGCGGTTCGTGGCAGTGCCGATCAGCCTCTGATCGCACCCGTGAAAATGCTGCAAAATTCCTGTGGGAGCGAGCTTGCTCGCGATAGCGGTGTGTCAGTCAGCATCAATATTGACTGATCGACCGCCATCGCGAGCAAGCGCGCTCCCACATGTCGGTTAAGGCCCGTCTGCCTTGATGTCCTGATAACGCTTTTCCAGCTCCTGGCGAATCTGCCGACGTTGCTGGGCTTGTTCGTAGCGGCGTTTTTCTTCGCTGTTTTGCGGCTGCAAGGGCGGCACGGCTGCGGGTTTACGCAGGTCATCCACCGCAACCATGGTGAAGAAGCAACTGTTGGTGTGGCGCACCGAGCGTTCGCGAATATTTTCGGTCACGACTTTGATGCCCACTTCCATCGACGTGTTGCCGGTGTAGTTCACCGATGCCAGGAAGGTCACCAGTTCGCCGACATGAATCGGCTCACGAAAGATGACCTGGTCAACCGACAGGGTCACCACGTAGCGCCCGGCGTAGCGGCTGGCGCAGGCGTAGGCGACTTCGTCGAGGTATTTGAGCAAGGTGCCGCCATGGACATTGCCAGAGAAGTTGGCCATATCGGGGGTCATCAACACCGTCATCGACAGCTGGGCGTTTCCGGGTTCCATAACGTACTCACGGTTCAAGGCAGCAATTCGGGAGTGCACCTCTGCGGGTGCTGGTGGGTGGCCTGCCAACAGGTCACCAGGTTTTAAAAACCACCGATATCGGGACGCTGCGCCTGTGGTTGCCGTCACGCGCCGATGGATCTGTTTCCATATATTGCACCGTCTTTTTGTCGGAAGTCGCGGTGTTACCCTTCAAAAGCCCGTTGTGAGGGCAATTCCTACAGAGGAAATGGATTTCTCCAGCTCTGCGATGAGTCATTTGAACAGGGAGCTCCGACATGCATGCCATCAGTTTCATTCAAGACTTGGCAATCATCATGATGGCAGCGGGGCTGGTGACCGTGCTCTTTCATCGTTTCAAGCAACCGGTGGTATTGGGCTACATCGTGGCCGGCTTCATCATCGGCCCGCATACGCCGCCGTTCGGTTTTATCCACGACGAAGACACGATCAAGACCCTGGCCGAGCTCGGGGTGATCTTCCTGATGTTTTGCCTGGGCCTGGAGTTCAGCCTGCGCAAACTGTTCAAGGTTGGGGCCACGGCCTTCATCGCGGCGTTCCTCGAAATCGTGCTGATGATCTGGATCGGTTATGAAATCGGCCGCTGGTTCGAGTGGAGCACCATGGACTCGCTGTTCCTCGGCGCGATCCTGGCCATTTCCTCCACCACCATCATCGTCAAGGCCCTCAACGACCTGAAGATGAAGAACGAGCGCTTCGCGCAGCTGATTTTCGGGGTGTTGATCGTCGAGGACATCCTGGGCATTGGCATCATCGCCTTGCTATCGAGCATTGCGGTCAGCGGCACCGTGAGCTCCGGCGAGGTATTTTCCACAGTCGGCAAGTTGTCGTTGTTCATGATCGTCGCGTTGGTCATCGGCATTCTGCTGGTGCCGAGGGTGCTGGCCTACGTGGCGAAGTTCGACAGCAACGAAATGCTGCTGATTACCGTGTTGGGTCTGTGTTTCGGCTTCTGCCTGCTGGTGGTGAAGCTGGAATACAGCATGGTGCTTGGGGCGTTCCTGATCGGTGCGATCATGGCTGAGTCCCGGCAACTGCTGAAAATCGAGCGGCTGGTGGAGCCGGTGCGTGATCTGTTCAGCGCGATCTTCTTTGTCGCCATCGGGCTGATGCTCGATCCGGCGATATTGCTGCAGTACGCCTGGCCGATTGCGGTGATCACGGGCGCAGTGGTGCTCGGCAAGATGTTGTCCTGCGGCCTCGGTGCCTTTATCGCCGGCAACGACGGACGCACCTCGCTGCGCGTTGGGATGGGCCTTTCGCAGATCGGCGAATTCTCCTTCATCATCGCGTCGTTGGGGATGACCCTGCAGGTCACCAGCGATTTCCTCTATCCGGTTGCGGTCGCCGTCTCGGTGTTGACCACTCTGCTGACGCCGTACCTGATCCGGGCCGCCGACCCACTGTCCGTCAAGTTGGCGACAGTCATGCCGCAACGGCTGACGCGGGTGCTGGGGATGTATGGTGAATGGCTGCGCAGCATCCAGCCCCATGGTGAAGGGGCGATGGTGGCGTCGATGATCCGGCGGATCTTGCTGCAGGTCGGCGTCAACCTGGCGCTGGTCATTGCGATTTTTGTCTCGGGCGGATATTTCGCCGAGCGGATGTCGGCTTACCTGCAAGCGTGGATCAGCGACCCGAGCTGGCAGAAAGCCTTGATTTGGGGCGGGGCGTTGTTGCTGTCGCTACCGTTCCTGATCGCCGCCTATCGCAAGCTCAAGGCGCTGTCGATGCTGTTGGCGGAGATGGGCGTGAAGACGGAGATGGCTGGCCGCCACACCCAGCGCGTGCGTCGGGTGATCGCCGAAGTGATCCCGATTCTCTCGCTGCTGGTGATTTTCCTGCTATTGGCAGCCTTGTCGGCCAGCATTCTGCCGACCAACAAGTTGCTCGTACTGATCGCCGTAGTGGCGACCGCCGTGGCGGCACTGCTCTGGCGCTGGTTCATCCGCCTGCATACACGGATGCAGGTGGCCTTGCTTGAAACCCTGGACAATCACAAGGACTCGTCCGGGCATTGACCGGCCATGGGGCTCAGCTTTCCAGCCAGACGTCCCGCGCCCAGTGCCAGACCGATTCCCAGGTTTCTTCGGCGACCAGCTCTTCCTCGGCCTGCCACAGCACCACAGTGCCGTCTTCTTCGACGCAATAGTAATCGTCGCCGTCCTGGCAGATCGGGATCAGGCTGCGGTCGACTCCGGCATCCCAGGCATTGGCGGCCACATCCGGCAGGTAGGTGTGGGATTGTGGATCGGTGACGGTCACCGGCTCCAGGCTGCCATAGACGACATCGCTGACGGTCAGCAAAAACTCCCTGAAGACGAATGGGATATCGATGAACAGCTGCTCTTCGATCTCTACCAGCAAGTCTTCGTCGGGCAACTCCAGCGGGACCGGTACGGGCTCGTTGGCTTCACGCAATTGTTCGATGATTTCTTCCACGTCCGGGGATCCTCTTTCTCGATGGCGCGGTTTTATATGGAGCGGTTTATACAGTAGCTCGCTATAGATGCAACTGCGAAATAGAAAACCCCGGCCTGAGCCGGGGTTCTTTTATTTCAACATGCAAAACGGGTAAAGGTTCAACCGTTCTGGCGGATACCGGCTACCAGCCAAGGCTGGTCATCGCCCTGGGCACGTTCCATGTTCCAGCTTTCGCTGAACGCTTCGCCCTTGTCGAAGCGAGAATCCTTCGACACACCGCTGAAGGTCAGGGTGGCGATGGTCTTGTCGGCGCGATCGTCGACGCCGTCCAGTTGCACGTGCAGATTGTCGATGTAGGTGGACTGGAAGCCATCGCCTAGTTCGGCCCGCTCGCGCTTGAGGAACTCCAGCAGTTGCGGGGTCACGAATTCGGCAATCTTGTCCATTTCGTTCGCGTCCCAATGTTGCTGCAGGGACATGAAGTGGCTGCGTGCCGCTTCGATGAAGCGTTGCTCGTTGAACCAGGCCGGCGCATTGATGACCGGACGAGCGGCCACCGGCGCTGCCGAACCACCGAAGATCGAACCGCTGGCGGGCTGCTGGTTGAACACTTCACGCTGCATCGGCGCATGGCCGGCTGGTGCGAATTGCTCCTGCTGCTTGCGACGACGGGCGGCAATGAAGCGGAAGACCAGGAAGGCGATGACCGCCATGATCAGGATGTCGAAGATCTGCATGCCCTGGAAGCCGTCGCCCATGAACATGGAGGCGAGCAGGCCACCGGCGGCGATGCCGGCCAGGGGGCCGAGCCAGCGCGAAGCACCGCTGGCCTTGGTGGCCGCGCCCGCGGCACCGGCAGCACCTGCGGTGGCAGCGGTAGAACCGGCGGCAGAGGACGGTGCCATCTGGCTGGTTTGGTGAGTCGGGGCGGCGCCCGAGCTTTTACCACCGCCAAAGCGCTTGGCGGCATTGGCGTCGATGGCCATCGTCAGGCCAATGCACAGCGCCATGGCGATGCTAAGAAAACGTTTCATATAAAGGCATTCCCATTTGTGGATAGCACGCGCGCCATGTTGCACAGCTGAACTGTTGCTGGCTAGCGACAGAGTGTTTCTGGCTTTTGCGTGACAGCTTAGGTTCAGCTTGGGCTGTGCAAGAAGGCTTGTTCGCTTTGGGCTGTAGGAAAGGGGGATGAGTTCTATCGGAGATACTTCGGCGCCCAACGAACAAATTGTGGGAGCGAGCTTGCTCGCGATAGCGGAGTGTCAGTCAGCATCAACATTGACAGATCCAACGCTATCGCGAGCAAGCTCGCTCCCACAGGGTTCTATGCAAATCTTTAGATTGCTTCCAGCTTGGCATACCCCAGCATCAGCCACTTGCTGCCTTCGCTGAAGTTCACCTGCACCCGCGCCTGGGCGCCAGCGCCCTCGAAGTTGAGGATCACGCCGTCGCCGAATACCGAATGCCGTACGGTCTGGCCGAGGCTGAAGCCGGTTTCCGGGATGTCGCTGCCGCCGAACAGGCTGCTGGTGCTTTGCTGCTGGCCGCCACCGAACGGACGGCTGACACTGTTGGACAACCGCACTTCCTGAATCAGGCCTTTCGGTACTTCGCGTACGAAGCGCGACACCTTGTTGTAGGTCTCGCTGCCATATAGACGTCGGGTTTCGGCGTAGGTCAGCACCAGATTCTGCATGGCGCGGGTGATGCCAACATAGGCCAGGCGCCGTTCCTCCTCCAGGCGTCCCGGTTCCTCCAGGCTCATCTTGTGGGGAAACAGGCCTTCTTCCATACCCACGAGGAACACGTAGGGAAATTCCAGGCCTTTGGCGCTGTGCAGGGTCATCAGCTGGATGCTGTCTTCATGTTCGTCGGCCTGGGTGTCGCCGGCCTCCAGGGAGGCATGACCCAGGAAGGCCGACAGCGGCGTCAGGTCTTCGTCTTCTTCGGTGCTTTCGAAGTTGCGCGCGGCGCTGACCAGTTCCTCAAGGTTTTCCACCCGGGCCTGGCCTTTCTCGCCTTTTTCCGCTTCGTGGTAGGCGATCAGGCCGGACTGCTCGATGACGGTCTGGGTCATCAAGTGCAGAGGCATTTCCCCGCACTTGGCGGCCAGGTCTTCGATCAGGTCCATGAAGGCCTTCAGCGCACCGGCGGCGCGACCGGTCATGCCTTTGTTGGCGACCAGTTGGTGCATGGCTTCCCACATGGACACATGGCTGTGGCGCGCGTGATCGCGAATCGCCTCGACGGTTTTCTCACCGATGCCCCGTGTTGGCACGTTGATCACCCGTTCCAGGGCCGCGTCGTTGCCGCGTCCTTCGATCAGGCGCAGGTAGGCCATGGCGTTCTTGATTTCAGCACGCTCGAAGAAGCGCTGGCCGCCATAGATGCGGTAGGGGATTCGCTCGCGCAGCAAGGCCTCTTCCAGCACCCGCGACTGGGCGTTGGAACGGTACAGGATGGCGATATCGCTGCGGGCCAGGCCGGTTTTCAGCGCGCTTTCGATGGTTTCCACCACGTAGCGGGCTTCATCGTGTTCGTTGAAGGCGGCGTAGAGGTTGATCGCTTCGCCTTCGCCGCCGTCGGTCCACAACTCCTTGCCCAGGCGCCCGGTGTTGTTGGCGATCAGGGCGTTGGCGGCCTTGAGGATGCCGGCGGTGGAGCGGTAGTTCTGTTCCAGGCGGATGACTTCGGCGTCCGGGAAGTCCGCCGAGTACTGGTGAATGTTCTCGATCTTGGCGCCGCGCCAGCCGTAGATCGACTGGTCATCGTCACCCACCACCATCAGGCTGTCGCCGCCCTTGGCAAGCAGGCGCAACCAGGCGTATTGCACGGCGTTGGTGTCCTGGAATTCGTCCACCAGTACATGCCGGAAGCGCTTCTGGTAATGGGCCAGCAGGCCTGGGTGGTCGCGCCACAGGTCCAGTGCCCGTAGCAGCAGCTCGGAGAAGTCGATGACTCCGGCACGCTGGCACGCCGCCTCGTAGGCTTCGTAGATGCTGCGCATGGTCGCCAGGAACAGGTCGCCGCTGGCCTGGATGTGTTGCGGGCGCAGGCCTTCGTCTTTCTGGCCGTTGATGAACCATTGCGCCTGGCGGGCCGGCCAGCGCTGCTCGTCCAGGCCCAACTCGCGGATCACCCGCTTGACCAGGCGTTGCTGGTCGTCGCTGTCCAGGATCTGGAAGGTCTGGCTCAGCCCGGCCTCCTGCCAATGCGCCCGCAACAAGCGGTGCGCCAGGCCGTGGAACGTGCCGACCCACATGCCGGCAGGGTTGATGCCCATCAGTTGTTCGATGCGGTGGCGCATCTCGGCCGCGGCCTTGTTGGTGAACGTCACCGACAGGATCGAATGGGGCGAGGCGTTCTCGACCTGGATCAACCAGGCGATACGGTGCACCAGCACTCGGGTTTTACCGGAGCCGGCACCGGCCAGGACCAACTGACGACCCACGGAGGCAGCTACGGCCTGACGTTGGGCATCGTTGAGGGAGTTCAGCAGAAGGGAGAGATCATCGCGCATCGGGGCATTCTAGGGTGCGGCGCCACCCCGGGCAAACCGAGCTTTGCATCAGCCGATAAAAGACCGCTTGGTGATGACCGGTGGGTCATGGGCTACAGGCGTTGGCGGGACTCGCTCGAAAGGGTCGCCACCCAATGAAACAGCGACTTTTTTCCGTATTTTTATGAGCTGGGGCAGTGTGGGATGCCCCGTGGCTTGTGTATGCTCGGTGCTTGTTTCGGGTTCTCCACGCTCCACTGATATAAGAACAAGAACAGTGCCAATGACCCTCAATTCCGATCCGGCGGGCCCCTGTGTGGAGCCGCGGGTCATCTGCAAGCAGTACGCCATGGAGATGGCGGTCGAGCGCACACGTCTGTTGTATCAAGGCTCGCTGCTGCCTACGCTGTTCATGTTGCTCAATGGTCTGGTCTGCGCCGCGCTGTTATGGGAGCCGCAGCGCTATTTCCTGGTCAGCGTCTGGCTCGTCTGGTTGCTGTCACTGGTGGCCTTGCGGGTGATCCAGGTGGCGGCTTTCGATTCGGCGATGCCGAGCCGCCAGGCACACCCGATCTGGTTGCGTATGTTTTTGCTTGGCTCGGCGATGACCGGCCTGACGCTGGCTGGGGCCGGTATCGCGCTGGTCCCGGCTGACAGTTTCCAGCAGCAGGCATGGGTGTTCGGCCTGATTGGCGCGGCCGCCCTATCGGCCAGCGTGGCCTACGCGGTGAGTCTTCCCGCCTTCCTGTCCTTTACCTTGCCCTGCCTGTTACCGGCCATCGGCTATCTCTTCTGGGGCGGCGATGAGCAGCAACGCGGGTGGGGCTGGCTTGGGCTGATCGTGCTGGTCTCGCTGAGCGTGGTCGCCTGGCAAGTCAACCGCTTGATCCAAAGCGGCCTGTTGCGACGCTTCCAGAACCAGGCGCTGATCGAGCATCTGCAGCAAGCACAAACCCGCAGCGCCCAGCTCAACGACGCGCTGGCCCGGGAGGTCGAGCAACGCCGTTCTGCGGAGGAAAAACTGCGGGCGGCCCAGGTTGGCCTGGAGGCGCGGGTCGCGCAGCGCAGTCTTGAACTGGAGGTCGCCAGCCAGGCCTTGAGCAAGAGTGAGGCGCGTCTGGCCCTGGCGCTCAAGGCCAGTGAACTGGGGTTGTGGGACTGGAACCTGCAGACTGACGAAGTCCATCACACTCAGCTCAAGGAACTCTTCGGCCTGGAACCCGAATACATCACGGCGATGCTCACTCACCTCACCCCGCGCCTGCATCCCCAGGACCTGCCGGCGCTCAAGCGGGCCCTGGTCGAACACCTCAAGGGCCGCAGCGAGGATTACCAGATCGAATACCGTGTGCGCCACGGCGATGGCCACTGGGTCTGGATCGAAGACCGCGGCCGGGCCGTGGAGCGCAGCGCGAGCGGACGGGTGCTGCGTATGGTCGGCACCCGGCGAGACATCAGCGCCGGCAAGGAGCTCGAGCAGCAACGGCAACTGGCGGCCACAGTGTTCGAAGCCGCCAGCGAAGGTATCGTGATTTTCGACCCCCACTACGTGCTACTCGCTGCCAATCAGGCGTTCACGCGGGTCACCGGTTTCGACATCGCTGACATGCTCGGGCGCAACGTGGTGGACCTGCCGTGCAGTCGCGACGCGCGCCGGCATTACCCCGTCATTCGCCAAGCGCTCAAGCAGCACGGCACCTGGCAGGGTGAGTTGGTGGAGGCGCGGGCCAACGGCGAGTTGTATCCGCAATGGCTGCAACTGAACGTCGTGCGTGATGCTCGGGGAAATATCAGCCATATCGTGGGCTTCTTCGCCGATCTTTCGGCTCGGCGTGAATCTGAAGAACGGATGCGCTACCTGACCCATTACGACGAATTGACCGGGCTGGCGAATCGTTCGTTGTTCCGCGAGCGCCTGAACGAAGCGCATCACCGGGTGCGCCAGGGCGGACGGCGCAGCCTGGCGTTGCTGCATATCAACCTGGACCGGTTCAAGTTGCTCAACGACAGCCTCGGCCATGACATCGCCGACCAGTTGTTGCAGAAAATGGCACGACGCCTGATCAATGCGCTGCCCGAGGCGGATACCATCGCCCGGCTATCGGGCGATGAGTTTGCGGTGTTGTTCGATGCCTATGGCAACCTTTCGAGCCTGGCGCGGGTGGCGACTCGGCTGGCCGCCAAACTGCGTGTGCCACTGACCATAGAAGGCCATGAGCTGGTGCTCAGCGCCTCGATCGGCATCAGCCTGTTGCCTGACAACACGCGAGAAGTTGCCATGCTGGTCAGTCAGGCGAACATGGCCATGCAACATGCCAAGCATTTGGGGGGCAACAATTTCCAGTTCTACACCGACAGCCTCCAGGCCAGCACGCTGGAGCGCCTGCAACTGGAGAATCAGCTGCGCAAAGCCTTGGAAGAGCAACAACTGAAGGTCTTTTATCAGCCAAAACTGTGCCTGGCGACCGGTCGCCTGAACGCCGCCGAGGCGTTGGTGCGTTGGGATCATCCGGCTATGGGCCGGGTACCGCCGGGGGATTTCATTGGCCTGGCCGAAGAGACCGGGTTGATCGGGCCGATTGGCGAATTCGTATTGCGCCAGGCTTGTTGGCAGGCATGCGAATGGCAACGCCAGGGGCTCGCGCCGATCAGGGTGTCCGTCAATCTGTCGGTGCATCAACTGCGCCAGGGCAAGCTGGTCAGCCTGGTGCGGCAGGTGCTGGAGGAAACCGGTCTGGCCCCGCAATACCTGGAACTGGAGCTGACCGAGAGCCAGTTGCTCGACAGCGTTGAACACATCATCGCCACGTTCCAGCAATTGCGTGACCTTGGGGTCAAGCTGGCGATCGACGATTTCGGCACCGGCTACTCATCCCTGAGTTACCTCAAGCGTATCCCGGTGGATTACGTGAAGATCGACCAGGCGTTCATTCGCGGGCTGGGTGAGGGCAGCGTGGATGCGGCAATTACCCGGGCAATCATTGCAATGGCCCATGGGTTGTCGCTCAAGGTCGTGGCTGAAGGTGTTGAGCGGCAGGAGCAGCTCGAATTCCTCAGGAATGAACGTTGCGATGAGGTTCAAGGGTATCTGATCAGCCGGCCGGTGGAGGCTGAAGGGTTGGCTGGGTTGTTGCGGGCGCAACACCTGGCTGAATGAGCCTGAACCACGACGATAACTTCCCGTCAGGCAACGAAGTCGTCTGACGGAAAGTTATGGGGTCTACGCTTAGTTAGTGATTAGCACGTCATCGATGTGGTGCAGTAACTGGCCTTCGAAAAAGATACTGACGCCGGTGACATTGGAGTCGCCCAGCTCTTTGTATTCAACGAACTTGTCGGTCAGTACTTGCAGTGAAACTCCATCGGAATGTTCAAGTTTCAATTCCAGTCGCAGGTCAAAGGACTTGTCCTGTAGGTCGCTGCGTACCAGCGTCGGGGTGACGCCGCTATTGGCCACAGTGACGGTACCAAAGGTGCGGAAAGACGCGGCACCTGGCATGCGGTCGATTTGTGCGGTCCAATCTTTAGTGGTGATTTTCATGATAGTAACTCCTGTAGTTAAGTTGATTGCGTCCTGCGGGAGCCAATATATCTACTTTGACTTGAGAGTGTCTGCTCAATTGCGGTTGGGATTGTAAGGAGAAATGAGTTTCCGATGGTTTACTTGGTTCTGTTTTAAGATCTACTGTCTATTGTTACTGGGAGATATTGTTGAGGAGCGCAAGTTGTTTTAGGCGTTGGCTATTGACCGATAGACGATTTTTCCCGCGTTGAAAGCGCAGGACGGGCCTGGAAATCAGCGGATCGGCAGCGTTGAAGGTTTGCGCTACGGCACAAGCTGCTACATCGGCGGATCCTCGGCCAAAACAAAGGGGCAGCGAGGCAATCCAGTTACGTTTTGGACGGGCAAAAAGCCAATTCTTGTAGTATAACTACAAGCTTGCTACATCCCGGCATCTGCCCATAACAAGAGTCCAGCCCCTTGAACCTGTTGCAACACATCGCCCAGTCACGCCACTTGCTACGCAAGTCGGAGCTGAAAGTCGCCGATCACGTACTGCTTGATCCTGCGGCCGTGATGCATAGCTCCATGGCCGATCTTGCCCACAGCGTCGGCATCAGCGAACCGACCATCGTGCGTTTCTGCCGGGCCATCGGTTGCTCGGGTTTCCAGGACCTGAAACTCAAGCTGGCGCAAAGCCTGGCCGCCGGCGCGAGCTTCGGTCAGTTTGCGATCCACGAAGACGATTCAGTGGCGGACTACAGCCTGAAAATCTTCGACACGACCCTGCATACGCTGATGGAGGTTCGCGAGAAGCTCGACCCGGTGGCGTTGCAAAAAGCCGTCACGGCCATGTCCCAGGCCCAGCGGGTCGAGTTTTATGGCTTCGGCGCCTCGGGCGCGGTAGCAGCCGATGCCCAGCACAAGTTCTTCCGGTTGCTGCTGACGGCTGCGGCCTATTCCGACCCGCACATGCAGGCCATGTCAGCGGTGACCTTGAAACCCACCGATGTGGCGATCTGCATTTCCCAGTCGGGGCGTTCCAAGGACTTGCTGATCACCGCGAACCTGGTGCGCGAAAGCGGTGCCTCGCTGATCACCTTGTGTCCGAGCCAGACGCCATTGGCGGAACTGTCCACGGTGAACCTGGCCATCGACGTGCATGAAGACACCGAGATCTACACGCCGCTGACCTCGCGCATCGCCCACCTGGTGGTGATCGACGTATTGGCGATGGGCGTCGCCATGGCCCGTGGTCCAAGCCTGGTCAACCACCTCAAGAGCGTGAAGCGCAGCCTTCGCAGCCTGCGGCTGTCGCCCAAGTCGGTGAAGGCGCTGGACGACTGAATCCCAAGCCCTGAGGTCGAGGGGCTTTTGTGGCGAGGGAGCTTGCTCCCGCTGGGCTGCGAAGCGGCCCCCAACGATTTTTCCAGATACACCAGCATTGGCTGGTTTGCGACTGCTGCGCAGCCGAGCGGGAGCAAGCTCCCTCGCCACAGGGATCGTTTGCCCGAATTCATCGTTCTGTAACGCACGCGCCGCCAAACCGTCATCCCGCGCCGTCATCGTAAAACTCCCGTATACGTCTTGGGAGTCTCGACATGACCCAGTCCTACGAAGAACGCAGCGCCGTCAAAACCCGTCGTCAGCAGGAAGACCAACGCCGCATGGCGTTCCGTCGTGCCATCGAAGACCGCTATGAACAGCGCCAGCTCCTGGCCGAAATCAGCGAATTTCCTGACGCAGTAGAGTTCAATTACTGGCAGGCAACGCCGGCGGCTTCCCGTCGAAGCGCTCAACCAGGCCGATGATCTGAGCGCGCTCACCGCGAACGAATGCCAGGAAGGCGTGAGCGACCGGTGACAGGCGTTTGGCCCTGGCCTGCACCAGGCACCAGCTGCGGTACAGCGGCAATTCCTCCACCGGCAACTCGATGAGTGCGCCGGACGACAATTCCCGGCTCACGGCGTGGCGCGTCAACAGCGCCACGCCCAGCCCGGCCACTACGCACTCGCGCTGGGCCTCCGCCGACGCCACCTCCAGTGTCTGGGTGAAATGCACCCGTTTCTCCTTGAAGTACTCCTCGCAGGCCAGTCGCGTGCCGGACCCCGGTTCGCGCAACAGCAGCGTATAGGGCTCCAGATCCTGCAAGCGCAGCGGGCCCATGTGGCACAACGGATGATCGGGCGGCGCCACGGCGACGATGGGGTTGTTGAGAAAGGGCAGGAATTCCAGGCCCATGTCCTGGGGCACCATGGACATGATCACCAAGTCGTCACGGTTATCCGAGAGCCGACGGATGACCTGGCCGCGATTGACCACCGTGAGGTTCAGGTTGACCTCCGGATGCTGGCGCTTGAACGCGGCGAACAGGTGCGGGACGAAGTACTTGGCGCTGGACTCCACCGCCAGCTTCAATTGGCCTTGCAGCGAACCCTGCATGTCCGAGAGCTGCATATCGAGGTTTTCCAGGCGTCCGAAGATGTCCCGGCTGGCACGTTGCAGGGCTTCGGCGGCTTCGGTCATGTAGAGTTTTTTGCCGACATACTCGAATAACGGCTGGCCAATCAGCTCTTCCAGAGAACGAATCTGTAGGCTAACGGCCGGTTGTGTGAGAGACATTTCATCAGCTGCACGGCTGTAGGACCTCAGGTCGCACACCTCGTTGAAAATCTGCAATTGACGCAATGTCATACGCATCAATGACTTACGCATCTTTCAAGCACCCTGGGCCGAGACGGATAGCGCAACTATAAGTCTTTGCTTATGCATGACCCAATAATTATTCATTTTTGTTAATCAACAGCCAGGACTAGTGTGGGGCTGCGACCAATTGTTACATCTGGTCACGCGTCGGCCTGGACCCCAGGCCGTGGTATCACCGGCTCAAGGGAACCTCCAATTGATAACAAAGATCCTGATCGCCAACCGTGGTGAGATTGCCGTCCGCATCGTGCGCGCTTGCGCCGAGATGGGCATTCGCTCGGTCGCGGTCTACTCCGACGCGGACCGCCATGCGCTGCACGTCAAGCGTGCGGACGAGGCCCACAGCATCGGCGCCGATCCGCTGGCCGGCTACCTCAACCCGCGCAAACTGGTGAACCTGGCGGTGGAAACCGGCTGTGATGCCTTGCACCCCGGCTACGGTTTTCTCTCGGAAAACGCCGAACTGGCAGACATCTGCGCTGAACGCGGAATCAAATTCATTGGCCCTTCGGCAGAAGTCATTCGCCGCATGGGCGACAAGACCGAAGCGCGCCGCAGCATGATCAAGGCCGGTGTGCCGGTCACGCCGGGCACCGAAGGCAACGTGGCGGGCATTGAAGAAGCGCTGACCGAAGGTGATCGCATCGGTTACCCGGTGATGCTCAAGGCCACGTCCGGCGGCGGCGGTCGTGGTATCCGTCGCTGCAACAGCCGCGAAGAACTCGAACAGGCCTTCCCGCGGGTCATTTCCGAAGCCACCAAGGCATTCGGCTCGGCGGAAGTGTTCCTGGAAAAGTGCATCGTCAATCCCAAGCACATCGAAGCGCAGATCCTGGGCGACAGTTTCGGCAACGTGGTGCACCTGTTCGAACGTGACTGCTCGATCCAGCGCCGCAACCAGAAGCTGATCGAAATTGCCCCGAGCCCGCAGCTGACCCCCGAGCAGCGCGCCTACATCGGCGACCTGTCGGTGCGTGCCGCCAAGGCCGTGGGCTACGAGAATGCCGGCACCGTGGAGTTCCTGCTCGCCGAAGGCGAGGTGTACTTCATGGAGATGAACACCCGGGTGCAGGTGGAACACACCATCACCGAAGAAATCACCGGTATCGACATCGTTCGCGAACAGATCCGCATCGCCTCCGGATTGCCGCTGTCGGTCAAGCAAGAAGACATCCAGCACCGTGGCTTTGCGTTGCAGTTCCGTATCAACGCCGAGGACCCGAAAAACAACTTCCTGCCCAGCTTCGGCAAGATCACCCGCTATTACGCCCCTGGCGGCCCGGGTGTGCGCACCGACACGGCGATCTACACCGGCTACACCATTCCGCCGTTCTACGATTCGATGTGCCTGAAACTGGTGGTCTGGGCATTGACCTGGGAAGAAGCGATGGACCGTGGCCTGCGGGCCCTGGATGACATGCGCCTGCAGGGGGTCAAGACCACCGCCGCGTATTACCAGGAGATTCTGCGCAATCCGGAATTCCGCAGCGGCCAGTTCAATACCAGCTTCGTTGAAAGCCACCCTGAACTGACCAACTACTCGATCAAGCGCAAACCCGAAGAGCTGGCCTTGGCCATCGCCGCCGCCATTGCCGCCCACGCAGGCCTGTAAGGAAGTATGACCATGTCCAAGAAGATCTTTGTTACCGACACAATCCTGCGCGACGCCCACCAATCGCTGCTCGCCACCCGCATGCGCACCGAAGACATGCTGCCGATCTGCGACAAGCTCGACAAAGTTGGCTATTGGTCGCTGGAAGTGTGGGGCGGCGCGACATTCGACGCTTGCGTGCGCTTCCTGAAAGAAGACCCGTGGGAACGCCTGCGCCAACTGCGCGCGGCGCTGCCCAACACCCGTCTGCAAATGCTCCTGCGCGGCCAGAACCTGCTGGGCTACCGCCATTACAGCGATGACGTGGTCAAGGCGTTCGTGGCCAAGGCTGCGGTCAACGGCATCGATGTGTTCCGTATTTTCGATGCGATGAACGATGTGCGTAACCTGAAGGTCGCCATCGAAGCGGTGAAGGCCGCCGGTAAGCACGCCCAGGGCACCATCGCCTACACCACCAGCCCGGTGCACACCATCGACGCGTTCGTGGCCCAGGCCAAGCAGATGGAAGCCATGGGTTGCGACTCGGTGGCGATCAAGGACATGGCCGGTCTGCTGACCCCATACGCCACTGGCGAGCTGGTGAAAGCGCTGAAGGCCGAGCAATCGTTGCCGGTGTTCATCCACTCCCACGACACCGCCGGCCTGGCCGCGATGTGCCAGCTCAAGGCGATCGAAAACGGCGCCGATCACATCGACACCGCGATCTCCAGCTTCGCCTGGGGCACCAGCCATCCGGGCACCGAGTCGATGGTCGCGGCCCTCAAGGGCAGTGAGTTCGACACCGGCCTCAGCCTGGAACTGCTCCAGGAAATCGGCCTGTACTTCTACGCCGTGCGCAAGAAGTACCACCAGTTCGAAAGCGAGTTCACCGCGGTGGACACCCGCGTCCAGGTCAACCAGGTGCCGGGCGGGATGATCTCCAACCTCGCCAACCAGTTGAAAGAGCAGGGCGCACTGAACCGCATGAACGAAGTGCTGGCGGAGATTCCGCGCGTGCGCGAAGACCTCGGCTTCCCGCCGCTGGTGACCCCGACTTCGCAGATCGTCGGTACCCAGGCGTTCTTCAACGTGTTGGCCGGTGAGCGCTACAAGACCATCACCAACGAAGTGAAGCTCTATCTGCAGGGCGGTTACGGCAAGGCGCCAGGCTCGGTGAGCGAGAAGCTGCGTCGCCAGGCCATCGGCAGCGAAGAGGTGATCGACGTGCGTCCGGCCGATTTGCTCAAGCCGGAAATGACCAAGCTGCGCGGTGAAATCGGTGCGCTGGCCAAGTCCGAAGAGGACGTACTGACCTACGCCATGTTCCCGGACATCGGTCGCAAGTTCCTCGAAGAACGCGACGCCGGCACCCTGACCCCGGAAGTGTTGCTGCCAATCCCCGAGGCGGGCAGCGTGAGCTCGGCGGGCGGCGAAGGCGTGCCGACCGAGTTCGTCATCGACGTTCACGGCGAAACCTACCGCGTCGACATCACCGGTGTGGGCGTCAAGGCCGAAGGCAAGCGTCACTTCTACCTGTCCATCGATGGCATGCCGGAAGAGGTCGTGTTCGAACCGCTCAATGAATTTGTCAGCGGCGGCAGCAGCAAGCGCAAGCAAGCCACTGCACCGGGCCATGTCAGCACCACCATGCCGGGCAACATCGTTGATGTGCTGGTCAAGGAAGGCGACGTGGTGAAGGCCGGTCAAGCAGTGCTGATTACCGAAGCCATGAAGATGGAAACCGAAGTACAGGCGGCCATCGCCGGCAAGGTCACCGCGATTCATGTAGCCAAGGGCGACCGGGTCAACCCGGGCGAGATCCTGATCGAGATCGAAGGCTGAATAAACAGCCTCGATACAACGCTTTAACCTCGGGGGGGCATGTGCTCCCCTTTTTTTTGCCTGTCAGAACATCATTCTCCACTGGCCCACCAGTGCACCGTTGCGATTGTCCTGGCCCGTTTCGCCGCGATAGTTCAGCCCCAGGGTATGTCGTGGTGAAACGGCCAGGTCCAGCCCGGCCTCCAGGAGCAGGTTGTCACGGTCTAGTTCGACACCTTCGACGGTATAGATGCCACTTCCGCTAGCCATACGCTGATGTGAGGTGCCCCTTACGTCGCCATACAGGTGCTTCCAGCCGAGATCCAGTCGCGGCGTCAACCGTATGCCTCGGTCGAAAATCAAAGGGCGGGCGAGGCGCAGGCCGAGGTCGCTGCTGTAGTGTTCCTGTGCCTGGCCGTTGTACTGCAACGCGGCGTCCCCACCTTTTTCGGTATAGGCATCGCGTTGATAGCGCTGGTAACCCACTTGGACATAGGGTTCGATATCGAAATGTCCAACATCCAGGTTGTAGCCGATCTGTCCAAAGACCTGCTGTGTCGTGGCATCGTAACGACCCTTCAAGCGATCCCTGAATCCGTTGAAGGCAACGTGGCGCTTGGTGCTGCCGTCATGACTGCCATGGACAGCGCCCAGGCGCAGCGCCAGCGGCCCGTCCTGGCGCAAGGCGTAAGCGCCTGCGAGCCAACTGTCCAGGGCACCGTCGAACTGATAACTGTCCATCCGCGTCTGGGTCTTGCTGCCGATGATGCCCAGCCGCCAATCGGGGCTGACAGCCCAATCAGTTCCCAGCATCAAACCTTTTGTCGAATGCTTGAGAGCAAAGTTTCCCAATTGCTTGGCGAGGCTGCCGCTATTGCCGATGGCCTGGACCCAGACTTGGCCGTTGTCGTACCCATCCGCCGGACTTCTCCGGCTCATGGCCGAGAGCATTCCCGTGCTGATCGGCGCGACACTGCTCAGGGTGGCGTTGCCCAGGTCGGCGGTGTCATAACCGCCCAGTTGGTCGATGGCATCGGCGGCGGTGGTCAGGTTGGTGCCAAGCAGGGCGTTGATGGCGGCGTTGGGTTTGGGCACAGGTTGGGTGGCTGACGATTGAGCCGCAGGTGTTGGCGCGGTGCTGGCAATTTTTGGTGGTTCGGTGAGTTTTGACGTTGGGCGAGTGGCTTGCGGCTTGGCGGCTGGGGATGGTACTGGCGCTGAAGTGCCGCTAGGTGCTGGCGGCGATGGTTTGGCTGACTGCGGCGTCGGGATAGCGCTTACAAATTCTTGGCCGTTGGGATTTACCGTGGCTTTCTCAAGGGGCACCTCGTTGCGAGCGAGGACCAGTCCCACTTGTTTCTCCGTGGTGTAGTCCGGTGTAGCCGTCATGAAAGCGAGTTCATTGATGACCTTCCCAAACTTACCATCGATCTTGTCCGCCTTGATCACGACGTGCTTGCCGGCTTCGGTGGGTTCGCCCGATACAGCGATGATTTTCAGCGTCGCATTACCCAAGGTGGCTGTACCGCCAACCTTGATCGCGGCGCTGCCTTTCTCTGCGTCGATCCCATAAACCAGCGTTGCGCTCCTGGAAAACTTGAGATCGTTGATAACCGAAGGGGCACCCAGTTCTGGTCCGACTTCCATCAGGCCCGTGACATCCAGCGTGTCGACCGTCCCGTTACCGACGAACGTACCCTTCTTCCCGACAAGCACAGGTCCGGCCACGGTACCGTGGTTATCGAATACGCCGAGAACGTGCACCGCGCCCGTAATCTGGCCGGTGTTGGTCAGCCTGGCCTTCGAATCGACCAGGCTTCCTCCGTTGAAAGCACCGCCGTTTGACCATTCACCTTGCTTGAAATACGAATCCTGGAAGTTGCGTGTTTCGCCTAATGCGCCTCCCCCGGCGGTATCCAATAGCAAGACATTGGTACCTCCGCCACCGTCGGTGAGCCCGAAAAGTTTGCCTTGCTTGCTTACGATCACCAGATCATTGCTGTTGTCCTTCAACAAGGGTGTTTCGCGGGCATTGGTGACATTTTCACGTTTCGTATCCGCTGAAGGATCCATGAACGTCTTGAGGCGGGCTTGCATTTGGGCGGTTGTTTCAACGGGGCGGGCTTCCCCGGCAACTGACTGGGCCATCGAAACCTCGGCACAGCCAAGCGCCAAGGCTATTGCCAGCGCGAGATGTTGAGGCAGGAATGAATGTTGGGTTCGCATCGAATGTGACCTCTCATGAAGGAGGTCGCACTTTAAAAATTTCACCCTGGGCGGCGATGCCAGCCATCTCCTCGCCGTGGGAAAGATTCGGTGGATGAAATTTGTAGGCTGCTCGTGCTGCGATCAGCGTGTTGGTTCGTTGGCTTTCATGGTTCGAGGCTTTGCCTTACAGCCCGCACGGACCTTTCTGTTTGACCAGTATTTGACGGGGCAATCACTGCCGGCGGATGCCTTGTTTAAACTGTTGGGATGAAGACTTGAGGTTGTCCGGCAGCGCTCATTCGAAAGCGCAACTGACCAACTGCTCGATACAGATTGGGTTCGCGATGGTAGGCTTCCGGCCGATCAAAATTGAGCTTTGTAAACCCATTCTGTGTTTCGCGTAGGATGGTTCCGAGATACGGAAAATCAGCGTTGTATCGTTAGGGCCTCGCCTATAGTTCTCTCGTCACCGACAAATCGGTGATCGATCTTAGCCGGTCGAACAAGAGTGCACGAGCGCCCCCAATGGCGGCGCTTTTTGCTGCCTGTGTTTTACATTTATGGCGGCTGTGCGGGGGACATCTTCGGGTGTGCCGGATTCTCTTGTCCGGTCGGCTAACCCGCGTACAGCTGCCACCCACATTCGTTTAGCCGCGAGCGGTGGTAGCTCCCAACTCAAGAGAGCAACCCGATGATCAAGTACCATCCCCTTCAAGCCAATACCAGCGTCGGCGCCACACTGTTTATCGACACAGAGGCTGGTGCCTCCGATCTTTTGGAAACTGCTGCACATCGCATCAAAGCCGCTCGAGACTTACTCAACAGCGTCTCCTGTCTATGCCTGAAAAACGCCGAGGGTTATGACCTGGAGCACTTCGCCAACGCCGCGCATCTGTTGTTGCAGGACGGTTGCGATGCGCTGGAAGTGTTGGGGTGGAGCATCGGTGGGTGTGATCTCCAAACTGCACCTGCTAGCGATTCGGCTGCACCTCAGACGGATTTTCCTGTTTAGCCGTTGAGCTGGGTGGGATTTTGGGGGCGGGGTGTATATCCGTTTCTGCGGTAACGGCCACTTAGGGTTCCGCCCTGACGGCGGCTCACTTTTGAGAAGCGCAAAAGTAAGCAAAACGCTTTTGCCCCACCACTCGGCACCTCGCCTAGGCTCGGTGTGCCCTCACTCCGGCATTGCTCCGTGGGCCGCCGCGA